>JAYTHD010000282.1:0-8627 GCA_043732975.1 Verrucomicrobiota bacterium | reverse complement strand
GAGCCGGTGAACGCCGAGGAATTAGCTCTGATCATCAAATGGATTCAGGTGGGCGCCCCGACCGAATGATCACTTTGGGGCCACCCGCCTGATTGACCGCGGCGCCGCTGCTCGCGGCGCCGTACTGACCGACTGATCAATCTCAGAACCGGTAGGACAGGTCGACAGTGATCCGGCTCTCCAACAGGCCCTTCGGGTTGCCGATCCCGGCCTCACCCGCAACGCCCAACTGCACGGCACACAACCGGGCGTCACCACCGCCCGTGATGAAACTCTTGGGGATATAATGCTTGGCAAAGATGGGACGGATCTCGGTGGCAATATTGGCATCCTTGAAGAAGAGCGGATTGGTCACCGGACTAATGAAATTCAAGTCCTGGGCCTTCATTTCGACCGCCATGCCGGCCACGCCGGCCATGATCCCAGCCAGGTTGAGGAGATTTCGCGAGTGGATTGTATTCATTTGAAGTACGGAGCTGACATTCATTTTTCCGCGATGGCGACCCGCTGCCCCATCGGCCCCGAAGCACCTGCCACCGCCCTCAATAATCAAATTCCCATCAGCAATCCCTATCAGGAACTCAGACGCCCACCCTCACCGGAGCTGATTCCATCGACCACCGACGGAGGCGCGGTTCGATCCGTCCGCCACCGGAATCTGCTTGCCAATCTTCCCACCCAAGCGCTCCTTTACGACCCAGGTGTTGAATCCGCGGGATTCCGATCTCCGGTGCCACAATGTGTTCCATGCGACTTTCCTTGAGTCTCCAAGCCATCGGTCCTACGAGGCCAGTTCTTGCTGCCCGGAAGCGGCGCTGGGAATCGGCGACCCGAATCCTGCCCCGGCTCCTCGCCACCGTTCTCGTTGGGGTTGGTAGCTTGATGTTGCCGCTGCCGCTCGCTGCTTTCGCGTATTTTCCCTTTGGGACCGGACAGGCTTTGAAATGGGGCACGCGACCGGCCTGGCACATCCTCCCGATGGCGTTCAGGCGGTGATGTCCGCCGATCCGGCGATTTATGCGCGGATCAACCGGCTGCTCGATCCGGATGACATCGCCGGGATTCAGTTCCTGTACGGCGCGGCGCCCACTCCGCCCCAAAGGACGTACAATTATCAGGGGCGAGTTTTCTCCGGGGGCGTGCCTTTCACCGGTTCGGGCCTTTTCAAATTTGCCCTGGTCAACGGCGATGGAACCCAGACCTACTGGCAGAATGCGCCCGATACTTCGCCCGCGGACGGACAACCTGACTCCGCCGTGACCACCGCGGTTAGTGCCGGCCTCTTCTCCGTACGCCTGGGAGACACGTTGCTGATGGCTCCCATCAATCCCTTCATGTTGGGGCATCCCGACGTCCGGCTCCGCGTCTGGTTCAACGACGGCAGCCATGGCTTTCAATTGCTGGCGCCGGATCGACCGCTGGGCAGCCAGAGTTTTGGCGGCGCCCTGGTGCCGAACCCGTTTCGGTTCGAACAGCAGGGCCGCATTTCGATCAGCGGGGTGCCCTTCACGGGAACGGGACAATTCAAGTTTGCCCTCGTCAATCAGGACGGCAGTACGACCTACTGGCGAAGCGCCGCCGACACATCGCCAGCCGACGGTGAACCCGACACCGGCTTCAGTGTGACCCTCACCCGCGGCCATTACTCGGTGCCTCTCGGCGATTCCTCGATCATGCTGCCGATGGATCCCACGGCGCCGGCGCATCCCGATGTTCGTCTCCGCACCTGGTTCAATGACGGCGTCCACGGTTTTCAAAAACTGACTCCCGACCGGCGCCTGGGTCGGACCGCTCTGGGGAAGGCGCCGGCAGACTCCTTTCTGCTGGGCTTCCAGGGCCGCATCGCCGCGGATGGCGTGCCCTTCAATGGCACCGGCCAGTTCAGATTCGCATTGGTCAACGGCAGCCAGGTCTATTGGACCAGCTCCGTCGACATCGCCCCCGCGGATGGACCCCCCGACGTCGCGGTCAGCCTGACCGTAAGCCAGGGACTGTATTCGATCCTGCTGGGCGACGGCACCCAGACACTGCCCATCGCTCCGGAGGTATTGGCCAACGCGAATGTTTCCGTGCGGGTTTGGTTTTCCGACGGAGTTCACGGCTTCCAACTCCTCTCCCCCGACCAGCAAGTCTCGAATCCGATTTCGTTCGGACCGTAGAAGCCATTGCGGAATGCCGCGACGTCGTTCGGAGCGTCTGCGCCAATTGTAACCTTTACCCCTATCCGATTACTTAATTGAACTATAATCCTACGCCTTTATAATCACTTGGGCGGAGTTAATGGCCTGATATTTACCCTTATTAGCTGTGATCTCGAACGCTTGGGGAACGGATTCCAAACCGTCGAGCACATGAGAGATGGTCGGGCGCAGTCGGACACGTCCGGACGCGACGAGCCGGACGGTATGTTCCAGATGGGCCTGCGTGCTGATGTCCGGAAAAAGGTACCGCAGGCTGCGCTCCCGCAATAAATCGACGTTCAGCTCCAGCGGCGCGCCAAACCACGACACGCCGATGACCTTCCCCCCGGAACGAACGCAATGGATCGCCTGGCGCAAGGTCTGCGTCCCCGCCATCCCCTGTTTGGGACTGCCGCCGGCGCACTCGAAAACCACGTCCGCACCGATGCCGCCGGTCAGATCGAGGATGGCCGCCTCGACGTCGCACGACCGGGCATTGAGCGCGTGGTCCGCGCCCAACTCCTTCGACATCTGACAGGATTCGTCGCGCACGTCGACGGTGATGATCCGCCCGGCGCCACTGATGCGTGCGATTTGCAGGCATTCCAATCCCATGCTGCCCTGACCAAAGATGACGACAGTGTCACCCATGCGCAGTTCCGCAGTTTCCACGGCCGCGACGCTGTCGCTGAGGGATTGCAGGCAGGCGGCTTCGCTGTTCGAGATGGAATCCGCAACCTTCACGAGGGCAATTTCCGGCAAGGATGCCACGTCACTGAAGCAACCCGGGAGGTCGAAGCCGATGACCGGGCCCCGGCGACAGAGATAGCTTCGTTCCGAAAGACATTGCGGACATTTTTCGCACGGCAATTTCGCGCGCGCGGCCACCCGATCACCGACGTGGAAATGAGTGACCCCCGGGCCGACCTCAATAATTCGGGCGCAGAATTCATGACCAAAGAGCTGGACCGGCGCCTCGGTCTCGAGTCGGCGCTTGACCCGGTCATAAGCCAGCGTGGGAATGCCAAAAGCCAACTGCGCCTCCGTCACGCTGGGTTGCACGCAGAGCGGTTCGACCAGGACGTGGCGGGGCTTGAGTTCGGGTCTCGGAACCTCGTCCAACCGCATATCGCCAAACCCGTAAAAACGCCAGGCTCTCATCAGTTGTGATTTTAGTTCTTCCGCCGCACGAATTTCTGAATTGTATGACAATCCGGCGAAACCAGTCCGCGGTTGCCACCGGCCGACATCACCACTTCGGTCACGTAGAGATCCCCGTGGGAATCGAGTCTCAGGTCGTGGGGCGCAAAGAAGTCACCGGCGGCCGTGGGATTTTCGCCACCACCCCAGCGGGAGAGCAGCGAACCGCGGGGATCGAAGATACTGAGGCGCCCGCCGGTGGCATCGGGCGTCGGCGGCACGGCTCCCGGCCACATGCCGGCCCGGTAACCAAGTTCCGCGACAAAAAGGTTGCCGTCGGCATCGAAAACTATTTGCGAGGGACGGGCCAGATTCGTCACCTCGCGCAGGAACTCGCCCGTGGGCGAAAAGACTTGGAGCCGACTGTTTTCGCGATCCGCGACCCAGACGTTGCCGTCGCGGTCCACCGCGATGCCGTGGGGCACATGGAATTGTCCCGGGCCGGCGCCCGGTGCGCCCCAAGAGAAGAGCAACCGGCCGGCGGGTGAATACTTATGTACGCGAGCGTTGCCATAGCCGTCCGATATATACATTTCGCCATCCGGTGAAAGCGCCACGTTGGTCGGATAATTAAAGGGCGGGCCGGCATGGCGGATGGTTCGATAGTCGATACTGGTCGCCCCCGTATCCGAGGGCCGGCCGGGCATACCCAAAGTCAACAATAGTTTACCCTCCGGCGTAAACTTGCGAACTGCATGATCGAAATCACCCGTACAGTAAACCGAGTCGTCCGGGCCGATGGTGATGCCGTGCGCCCGGGCAAAAATCCCCTCGCCCCACGAGTAAAGAAAGGCTCCGGCACGGTCGAATACCATCACGGGATGATCCCCACGATTGAAGAGGAAAACCCGGTCCCGTGAATCAGTGGCGACCGCCGAGACTTCCATCCAGGTATAGCCTTCAGGCCGGCGCGCCCACTCGCCGGTCGCATCGTAGAGAAATGTCCCCTGCCCCACGCAGATTGGTCGAGGGGAGGAGCGGGCATCGGATTCAATCATGGATATTTTGGCCTCTAACGGGAGTATTCATTTCACGGGGCAATCGAAGTTTCGACCCGACTTATTTGGTATTCAGATGCGGGTGAAAGCCGTGCTTCTTCGCTCGAATACGGTAAAGCCCCTTGTCGATCGTGACGTAGAGCGAATTCGCATCCCCACCCACCCCGAACTCGGCGTTGCTGGGAATGCCCTTCCAGTCTTCAAACAATCCCGACTGGTTGTGCGGCCCCGTTTCCACAAAGGCCAGTTCCTGGCCCATGGGGTCGATGACAATGATGCCAGGCCGGGCCAGACTACGACTGGCCATGTAAATATTTCCCTCGCTGTCCACAGTCATGCCGTCGACACCATTTTCCCGCCCAAAATCCAAGAGAGTTCGCCGCGCTCCATCCACCAGTCCCGCGGCGTTCAAGGGAAAGGCATAGACCTTCATCGCTCCCCGTTTCGGTTCGGGGTCGGTGGGTTTGAGCCGGTTGCCGCCATTGTTGTGGTCGCCGATATAAAGCGTCCTTTGGTCGGGACTCAGGACGATCCCATTCGGCTTTTCAACCTCCCGAGTGATCTCGATCACAGTGCCATCCACGTTCAGCCGGTAAACCGCTTCGCGATCCAGTTCGCGCGGCTCGGTGCCACCGTAGCGCGGATCCGTGAAGTAAATCCGGCCCTTCAGGTCCACGATCAGGTCGTTCGGTGAATTAAACCTCTGCCCTTCGAAACGGTCCGCCAGCGTGCGGCCCCGTCCGGTTAGTAGATCCCACTTGACCAGTCGCCGACCACCACCGTCGGCACCGTCGCACGAGACCATGGAACCGTCCGCGAGAAAAGTCAGACCGTTCGATTTGCCGGATTTGTCAGTGAACGTGGACACATTTCCCGACTTCGGATCGTAACGCAGTATCATGCCATCCCCCGGACCGAAAGGCATGTCGGTGAAATAAATGGTGCCGTCCCGCGCGACCGCCGGGCCTTCGGTCAGTCCGCTGTTCATCGTCGCCTGCCGGGTGTGAATTCGTTCCGGCTTGGCGCCGGCGGGAAAGATGGACGATCCCGATTCGGCAGCGAACAAATTGCCGACCAAATGAGACATCACCCAGAGAAAACCAACGGATTGCATCAATCGCATAAAAAACGAGGTTGAAGGCGGCATTTAACAACTGCAGACACCCGGCCCGAGAATCCCCGGTCATTGAGTTCCGGCCACGGATTTATCGGAATTTCGGGAGCGAAATTCGGGCGACGAAAGGCATTCGTGTCCATGCACAAGGTGGGGAA
The DNA here is from genome assembly GCA_043732975.1 of Verrucomicrobiota bacterium. Classification (GTDB taxonomy): domain Bacteria; phylum Verrucomicrobiota; class Verrucomicrobiia; order Limisphaerales; family UBA9464; genus CANIZL01. Next base: position 2,977 of record JAYTHD010000282.1, on the reverse strand, counting down.
ACGGGACGGACGGAGGCTGACCCGCTTGCATCATTGGAACAAGTATTTCGTCGGCCCATGTCACACCACACCATCACCGAAGGACGCCATCCCTTCCCCCATGCCGACCTCAAAAAACAACTTCCACCATGACTTTAAAATGGGACATGTTTCGCTGCGGGGAACGGCCCCGGGGCCATTACTCATCGGCGAAGGGCCATGATTCCCGGAACGCCTTTTGCGTCAAAATGGCGACCTGCACTCGCTGCAGTCGACGGCGCAGGCCGGCGGAACCATCGTCGCCCAGGGCGGCGATCGCACGACGGATGATGAGCGCGGCTGCGTCCCAATCGCCAGTTTCCGCGAGCGCCAGCGCCAACGTCTCCAATCGGAGCGCCGTCAAATGGCTGGCCACCAGCGAGCGAGCAAGCGCCAGGGCCGCCGCCGGATGTCGCACCCGGCCATCGGAGCTGGTCAACAGCAACCGGGCAAGATTGTGCTGGAGCTCCGGCCGATCCCCGAGGATCTGCAGGGACCGTTCCCAGCTCGCCTTGGCAGCCGACGCATTTCCTCGAGCTGCCCGGTAGGTTCCCAATGCCACATGAAGTGTCACGTCCGACGGCTTGAGCTCCAAGGCCTGCAAGGTCAGCGCCTCGGCTCCGGAAAAATCGCGCAATGCGGCCCGCACGTCCGCCTCGATCTGAAGGGCCCCGGCGTCGTTCGGGTGTGCCTCCACCCAACGCGTGGCCAGTTCCAGGGCAGTGTTGGTGGCACCCGCACGGGCGCGGGCGAGGCTCAATTGCCGGATCACCGCCGGATCCTCAGTCCCTGTTCGATAGGCGACCTCCAATACCTGCCGGGCTTCCGTCACCTCGTCGAGTGCCAGCAGCGCTTGTCCCAAATTCGCCGCAACGAGAACGTTGGTTGGGTTGGCCCGCAATCCCGCAGTATACCATTCCACGGCCTGCCGGAAGCGTCCGACCCGGATGGCTTCATTACCCCGCAGGTTGTTCATGGACGAGGACTGATTGAACCTGGCGACGGCGTCACGCCACGGACCGGGGCGCTCCAGTGGTTTCGGTCGGTCCGTGGCGTTCAAACCAGCCATGAGAGCGGCGGCACCGGAGGCATCGCCAGCCTAGCCTTTTGCATTTGAACAGCGAGTTGCTGTCGGACCTCCCGGTGATCCGGTTGCTGTCGCCACGCGGCGGTCAGAAAGGAAATGGCATTGGTCGTGTCGCCTGCCTGAGCATGCCACTGGCCAAGCCGCACGAGACTGAAGAAGTCGTTGGTCGCCTCGATCAGCACTGCTTCAAAGGCGCGCCGAGCCACCTCCGCCTGGCCCAATCGGGAGGCACATTCCCCGAGGAGTCGCTGGACGGCCGCACGCTCCCTTGGAACGGCGTGGGGATTCGCCGACATTTTTTCCAAGGCCCGGGCCAAGGCCGAGCTTGCCGCGACTACCTGGCTGCTTTCAAAAAAAGCCTCCGCCAACCCGTATAGGTACTGGTGGTTCTCAGGCGCCAGAAGGCAGGCGTTGTTGAAACATTGACTGGCCGGAACCGGAAAGTTGTGGGCCAGGTAGAGCTCACCCAGGCCCGCCCAGGAAAGTGCCCGCGCGACGGCAGATCGATTGGTATCTGAAGCAGATCCCTCCAGGGATTCCATACGCAATCGGGCCTCGGTGAACTGCTGGGCGACCGACAGTTCCATTGTCTCCGGCCTGGGATGATCGACCCGCACGAGCACCGGAACCGGCGGCGCCGTCGAGGCGGTCGCAACTGGCGGGCGAGTCGACCGTCGTCCCGTCAGGAGGTATACCGCGCCGACAACGGCCACGATCAACAACATCGCCCGGCGAATTCTTGGATTGGCAGTCACGGGTCCAGCGGTATGGCCAACCCACCTCCGGCGATCAAAGTGTGGTAAACGCCGTTCGAGAGCGCCCCGAACGACTCCTTATGTCCGTCCGGCCACATCACCCGCAACCTAGTGACGGTAACCTTGGAGTCTGGCGGCCCCAATCCAAGAATTACCCTCGGATCGGACGCGCTTGCATAGCTCCCATCGGTCTGCGCACGGCGATGCAATTTTCGCCCGTCGGAAAGTTCAGCGACCAGCGTAGCCCCCAGGGCATCCCGAAAACCACCCGCGACCGGCAGCACGACCCGGATGCCTACCCAGGCATTCCGGTTGCCCGCTTGATTGAGCAGCAACCGGGTGGTCCCATTGTTGGCAGTGAGGATCAGGTCCGTGTCGCCGTCGTTATCCACGTCACCGGCAGCGAGCCCACGGCCGACTTCCATGACCTGAAAGGCCATTTCATTGGTAACCTCGCCAAATTTTCCCCGACCCAAATTGCGGAAAAGCTGGGCCTGCTGAAACAACGGATATTTCACCCCCAGCCGTGCGTGATCCTCCATCAACCGGACCGCTCCGTTGGCCACCGCATGATCCAGCCAACCATCGTTGTCATAATCCAATACCGCCACGCCAAACCCAGTGAACGGACGCGTGGGCGTGTCCAGACCCGCGGTGGCGGATACATCCTGAAACCACCCCTTCCCATTCCAATTCTCCCACAGGGTGTTTTTCTCACGGTCCAGATGGGTGACGAGGAGGTCGTCATCACCATCCTCATCAAAATCGGCGGCCACCACACCCATGTTCGCCTCAGGTTGGCCCAGATGATTCAGCGCACAACCTCGTTCCAGGGCGCATTCCTTGAATTTGCCGTTGTGTTGGTTGAGCCAAAGGGCATTGGCCATGCCATCATTCGCCACCAGAAAATCGCACCATCCGTCGCCGTCGAAATCCGCCGTCACCGAACCGAGGCCCGCCCCTTCCCTGCCGAGCAGACCGGCGTCCGCGGTGACCTCCTCAAAAGTTCCATCGCCACGGTTGTGCCAGAGTCGGGAGGCGAGCGGCGGATACACCTGCGGTCCACAATAATTGGGAACCCCCGAAGATGAACTGCAGATGCGGTGAAGCGCGGCCG
>JAYTHD010000281.1:0-4541 GCA_043732975.1 Verrucomicrobiota bacterium | reverse complement strand
TGGGTGGCCTATCGACCCGCGCGGCAGTGGGCGTGACTACGGATCTCTGGGACGTTTCCTCCGGAGTCACCATCTTGAACAACAGTCCTCTCGATGCGGCTTTTGGTGCCCCGAATTCTTACGATATTCGGGATATGTTTGGCGGGGAGTTTGGGCAATTCATTCCGGAGGTCGGAAGGGTCATTTTTACCGATGAGGTCCCGGCGGGAACGATTCAATTTGTGGAGTGGCGAACGCCAGGCCTGATCCGTTTGGACGGCTTCACTCTTTACGCCGCCGGTGATGGGCAAGCCTTTGGGAATCAAAGGGAGATCGGTACGTTCATTCTCAAAGCAAAGACTCCGGGGAGCCCGACCTACGACCGGACGATATTAATCTATACACCGCTTCATCCTTACAGCCTGGATCCGGCCGGTAACGCGGCGATCGGTGAATCGTATCTGGAGTTGACATACACTCTGCCAGTGCCCGTGGTGGCTGGGGATTTTCGAGCCGAGTTTGTCAGTCTTGGCGATCTCTCTTTCCCTGGCTGCTGTGGCGGGCCCAGGATTTTTGAGTTGGATGGGTTTGGAGTTTCGGCCGTCCCGGAGCAGCGATTTTATGCTATTTCGGCGTCCGGTGTGGTCGCGATTTTGTATTGGATAAAGAGGAAGAGCAAAAAGGCGCTGGGATCGTAGGCTCGTGCACTAGGTGCGAAATTCCGATTCGGTTGTGTACTCCGCGAGTGGTATCGGGTGTTTTCGGTGGCGGGAGGACGGGTCCGGTATTGGGTTTCCCAAGCGGCAAGCCTCGAACGGGGCGGTTGGGGATTTGCTTTTGATGCTCATCTCTGTTTGCGGCTTTGCCTGAACCCCACGGCTGAGAATTTAATCGTGGAGTGCGTCGGCGCCATCCGTCGGTGACGGCTGGCATTAGCTCGTCAGAGACTCGCTCCACCTTCCTTGCGGGCCTTCGGCCACAACGGGTGAGGCTCTGCGAGAGTCTCCGCGAAATGAGGGGTTCTTTGCCCCGGGCGCTTCGCGGCCGTGCTTGTTGCTTTACCCAACAATTTCCCGGATTCGCTCGCCGTGGTCCACTTCCAGGCGCTTGCGGCCGGGGATTTCGAGTTGGCGTGAGTCGAGGCCGAGTTGGTGGAGCACGGTGGCGTGGATGTCGGTCACGTAACGGCGATGGGTCGCGGCGTGGAATCCGAGTTCATCGGTCCCGCCATAGTGCACGCCACCCTTGACGCCGCCGCCGGCCAGCCAGGCGCAGAAGGCCTGCGGATGGTGGTCGCGTCCGGTGCCTTCCGCACCCGGCGAACGACCGAACTCCGTGCCGAAGACCACCAGCGTATCGTCCAGCAGGCCGCGTTGTTTCAAATCCTTCAACAGACCGGCGATGGGCTGGTCGATCTGCCGGGAGAGCGTGGTGTGATTGTTTTTGATGTCGCCGTGGGCATCCCAGGCGCCGCCGCCGCCGCCACCATGGAAGAGTTGTACGAAGCGAACGCCACGTTCCACGAGTCGACGGGCGACGAGACACTGTTCACCGAAGGATTTGGTGGCGTCCTGATCGAGACCGTAGAGGCGCCGGACGTGTTCCGGTTCGCGGTCGAGTTGCAGCGTTTCCGGGACGCTGGTCTGCATTTGAAAGGCAAGTTCGTAGGACTTGATGCGCGCCCGCAGGTTCTGATCGTCCGGATAATCAATGCCGGCGAGGCGATTCAGTTTGCCCAACAGACCAAGGTTGGCGGTTTGCTCTTCGACCGACAAGGCGCCGGCGGGCGGGCGGATGAAAGGCAGGGGATTTTTGGGATCGGTGTTCAGCCGGACGCCGCCGTTTTCAGGGCCCAGATAGGCCGCGCCATAGGTGAAGGCCCCGCCACAGCAATCCCCGGTCGGAGCGCCCAGCACCACGTATTCGGGCAGATTTTCGTTCAACGTTCCCAGGCCGTAAGCCATCCAGGCGCCCAGGGTCGGATGTTCCAGTTCGCGCGGATGCCGGCCGGTCTGCCAGGTCAATTGGGCGCCGTGATCATTGTGAATCGTCCAGAGCGAACGCACCACCGCCAGGTCATCCGCACATTCCCCGATGTGTCGGAACCAGTCCCCGACCGGCAGGCCGCATTGCCCGTAGGCCCGATAACCGGTTTGCAGGGGCAGGATGACTTTGCGATTTCCGTGCGCGGGGTTGGCGCCGATGACGTCCTTGCCCTCGGTGGACAGGACGGACGCATAGGGAGTTTCCGCGATGGATTTACCCGCGTATTTATTCAGCTCCGGCTTGATGTCGAAGCTTTCGACGTGGCTGACGCCGCCGCAGAGGAAGATCCAGATCACGGATTTTGCCCGCGGCGTAAAGTGCGGCGATCCGGTTGGCGGCCGCCAGGCACCGGGAGAGGAATCCGCCCGAACGCCATCGCGAAACAAGATGGAACCGAGCGCCAGTCCGGTGAAACCCATGCCGGTGTCGGCCAGGAAAGATCGACGTGTGATCCCGGGACAGGAGTTTTGTTGGGGAGTCCGGTTCATGATGCGGGAAAGGTTCCGGGCGTTGGGTGATGTTTATCGCACCGTCACGAAATCGTTGTGGTTGAAGAGCACCAGCACGAAGTTTTCCAGGGTGCGACGGAACGTCGGCTCGGTCGTCGCCCTCTTCGGATTGGCCGGGGGGAGGGTCGCGAAAAATTCCGCCGACTGCCGGCGTTCCGCCTCGGTGGGCCGCCGGGCAAGGACGCGCTGAAAGGCCTGGTCGATCAGGTTGGGCGCCCCGGTGCCGGCGTCGCGCAGCAGTCGGTCCGCGAGCACCCGGGCCTGGTGCAGGGCGAGTTCGCTGTTGTTCAAGGCCAGCGCCTGCTGGGGCATGACACTGGGCCGGCGCTCATAACATTCCGTCACCGCCGGGCCGTCGAAGATCTGCAGAAATTCCGGCTGCTTTTCCGCGGCCTGGCGCAGGTACAGGGATCGTCGTGGTGAGGTCAACGCCTGCAGATGATCCACCTCGGGCCCGCCAAGGGTGGTGTCCATCGTGCCCGCGGTGAAGAGCACATTGTCGCGCACCGCCTCCGCCTCCAGTCGATGCGAATTCATGCGCCACAGGAACTGGTTGTCGGGATCGAGGGCCAGATCGGCGGCGTCCGGGGTGCTGGCCATGCGGTAGGCCGCGCTGGTCAAGATCAAGCGATGCAGTTGTCGGAAGGACCAGGGGGGTGGCGCGTTGGGAGTGGTGCCTTGAGGACCGCCCGGCGCGGGCAATTGCAGGAATTCGGCGGCGAGCCAGTCGAGAAGCTGGGGATGGGTGGGCGGGCGACCGTTGCGGCCGAAGTCTGCCGGTGTCGGCACGAGGCCCCGGCCAAAATGGCGCAACCACACGTGATTCACCGCCACCCGCGCGACGAGGGGATTGCGCGGATCCGTCATCCAACGGGCCAGCGCCAGCCGGCGTCCGGTGCTGTGCGTCGGGTAACGGGACATTTCGCGCGGTGTGAAGTCGGCGTTGAGCGGTTCGAAGATGGCTCGGGCCGCGGCGGCGAGATCCTGGTCCGCCACCGCGAGTTTCTTCCTCGCTTCCTCCAGTTTGTTCGTCGTGGCCAGGGTCCACGCCGACCGGGCCTGGTGCTGTTTGAGGGTGGCTTCGGCCAGCGCGACGAGGCGTTGCTGCGAAACGGCATTGGTTGCTTCGGGCGTCGCCGCGCCGGGCGGGCGGCCGGTGCGTCGTTCGGCGGCAAGCACCGCGAGCAACGCCTGCTGCTGCTGTTCCGCCAAAGCCAGCGCCAGCCCTTTTTCTGAAATCTGCGCGGCCGTGGCATTCGTCGTGCCTCGCACTTTCGTCAGCTCCGTGCGAGCGGCGACGATCCCTTTTTCGCCGGCTTCCACCGTGTCGCGGAGGACGAATTCACGATCATCGGGATGACCGGCGAGCCACGGCAACGTCACCGCCTTCACTTCGAGCCGGCCGCCAAAGGCCGCGGGAACGCCCGGAAGGATCCCTTCGTTGGTCAGCGGATGCCGCTCGTCGCCCCGCACCAGAAGATAGGTGATTGCATTGGTGGCGTCGTAGACCCGGGGCAATCCATTCCGTGCCAGGTCCAGTTCTCCCGGCAGACGATCGGTGCGCACCTGGTGGGGTTCGAAGACGGCGCGCAATGCGTAGTATTCGCGTTGGGAGATCGGATCGACCATGTGGTCGTGACACTTGGCGCAACCCAGGGTGACGCCGAGCAGGGCTTGCGAGGTGTGCTTGAGGGTGTCCTCGAGCCATTGCTCGCGGGAGAGCATTTTGTAATTGCGGGCCAGAAAGCCGGTCGCCCGGAGCGCGTCCGGATCTTCCGGCGCGACTTCATCCGCCGCCAGCATCTCCGTGAGCATCCGGTCGTAGGGTTTGTCGGCGTTGAGCGCTTCGACGATCCAATCCCGCCAGTGCCAGATGTGGCGCTGCGAATCGCGGATTTGTCCACCGTCGGTCCAGCCCGCCCAATCGCTGTAGCGCCAGATGTCCATCCAATGCCGCGCCCAGCGTTCGCCGTGGCGCGGGTCCAGCAGCAGGCGGTCCACCACGCG
>JAYTHD010000280.1:0-9544 GCA_043732975.1 Verrucomicrobiota bacterium | reverse complement strand
GTGGCGAGCCTTCGGTTGGATTTCAACCAAGCCGCCGTGCTGGTGTCGCAGCCCTTGGAGACTGAAGTTCAAGCGCTAGCCCATGACGCCCGGACGGCGATGGATCTGCTGGCGCAAAACTTCCTGCCAACTCCAAAGTAGTTCCGGTAACTGGCTATTTTTGAACCGGCTGGAAGATCAATTGGGAGAATTGGTAGAGCGCCTTCTTCCAGTGCTCGAAGTCGTGGGCGTGTTCGTCCACATGCCAGATGTGCGGCACGTTTTTCTCCTTGAGGTAGGCATGGACGCCCTGGCTGATGCGGATCAGACCATCCTTATTGCCGCAGGAGACGTAGAGAAGTTTCAATTGCCGGGTCGCCTGAGCGGGATCCGGCACCAACTCCGCCGCTGGCTTCGTGTTGGGCGCCGACGAAAACCCGCCGACCCAGGCGAACCAATCCAGGTTGGCCAGGCCAAAGTTCAGCGACTGCCCGCCGCCCATCGAAAGCCCGGCCAGCGCACGGCTCTCGCGGGCGGTGTTCACGGAGTACTTCGACTGGATGAAGGGGATCAGATCGCCCAGCAGATCCTTGTCGAATTTTCCGAAGGCGGGCGCCGCGGCCATGGCATTCGGTCCGGGACGGTCGTCAGGCTGAGCCCGACCGTTGGGCATGATGATGATCATCGGCTCGACTTTCTTGTCCGCGATGAGGTTGTCGAGAATGACATTGGGCTGACCGCCCCGGCGCCATTCCTCCTCGTCGCCGCCGATGCCGTGCAGGAGATAGAGGACGGGATATTTCGTGCCGGCGGAATAGCCGGGCGGCGTATAAACGAGGGCCTTGCGTTTATTGCCCACCGATTTGGAATCATACTCCACCATCTCCAGTTGGCCGTGCGCGACGCCCTCGCGCGCCTTGTCGAATCCTTCCGGCACGGGCGGGAAGGCCCGCTTGTCGTCAGGTCCCAGCTCAATGGGGCCACCGAACCCGCCGCGAGCGCGGGAGCCGCCGGTGGCGACAGGCGCGCTGGCAGCGGGTCCCTCGCGCTTGGCGGATAGTTCCTCCTTGGCAAAATCCCCAACAGCCCGCGTGAATTTGATTTCGTTGCCTGCAAGCTTGCCGGTATAGGTGATGCGGATATCATTCGCTTGGATATTCAGCAACTCGAAAAAGGTCACCGTATCGCCGTCCACCTTCCCTTCCTTGAATTCGGCCTCGCGCTTCTGATCGATCATCTCCACGCTGGCCTTGCCGGAGACATTCGCCCCTTCCTGCTTGAGATTGAAGGTGTATTTCTGCAAGCCGCGCTGGGTGTCGAACTCGGCCTTCCAGATGCCGGTGACATCCGCCGCCAGGGCGGAGAGTGAAAGGACCGCGAGGGTCAGGAGTGTGTTGTGAATTTTCATGGGGTCAGGGGTTCAAAACGAAACGATGGGGCCGGAGTCATCCGCAAAGCTGTATCCTTACTTCCGGCAGCGCCTGGATTTTGGCACGAAATCGCTCTTTTTTGGGGTATCCCTTCGCAATCTTGCCCGGACGCAAAACAGCGGCGGCTGCCCGCAGGCAACCGCCGCCACTATCCGATGGAACGTGGGACCGTACCCTCGTCGCCGGCCGGCCCGGGGGCCGGCGCGTTGCCGTTACTGCGCGATGCGCAGGAACTGCGTCGGGGCCGTGGGGGCCACCGAAGCGGAACGGGCGGACGTGGTCTGCAAGTCCGTCCACGTCGCGTCCGTGAGCTTCGCCTTGCCCTGAACCTTGAATGGACCGCTGCCGCCAGTCCAAACGAGGTTCACATTGCCACCGCTCAGCACGGGTATGCCGAGCACGATCGGACTCGCAACCGCTGAAGGCGTCGGATCGTCCTGCGGATTCGGGTGGGAGAACACGGTGTAGAAGTTGATCTCCTTCAGGGGAGCACCGGTGTTGAGGTTGACCGTCGCGCCATTTGCGGGCTTGTTTTGGAGGTTGATCTCACCCTTGGCCGCAATGCAGATCTGCTTCGTGGTCATGGCGACGCTCATGCCGACCGAACGGATGTCGCCGGTCTTGGCCTGGTTGACAAACACCAGGAAGCTCGGCGTGAGAGCGGTGATGGTCATCGTGTCGCCGTTGAGGGCGAGGACCCGCGCCGCCACCTGCTGCTGCTCATAGCCGTCGGGCTTCGAGACCCAGGAGACCGTGATCCGATTGAGGGCATCGACGGCGAGGTTGGCGCGATCAAAACCGCCCGCGAAGGCGGGTTCGCTGGCGTCGAACAAGGCAACCCGGTCCGGATTGCGCGTATCCCAGACCGCCAGCTTCATCACCGTGGATCCCGCCGGTTGTCCGAACAGGAAGATATAGGGCGAGTTGATGTGCCCCGCGATGCGCGTCCCATCACCGCGACCCGTGTCGTAACTGGCCCCCGAGGAGGTTTGTGCGATCGTGTTCTTGAGGGTGCCCGCGTTATCAAACAGGTAGATGACCCGGGTGCCCGAACCATCCTGCGGCTTGCAGCGCACCGCGAAACCACCCTGATAGGAGGCAACGTTTGACCAGATGTCGCCGTTCGCAACGACCCAAGAGTCCTTCACGATCGTGCCGTCCGGCGCAAAAATCGTCGCAATCACGGCGTCACCCGGAGCCTGGACATGCCCGCGATCCTCGACCACCGAAATGAAGTTGCCGTTGTCGAGGCCCGCAATGTCACCGCCGAAGCGGGAGATCTGGCTGCCCGCGGCCGTGCCGGAAGTCAGGCGGCCGTTGGACGAATCCGCAGCCTTCATGAGCGGTGTCGGCGTCAACCCGGCCGTATCCAGATTGAAGGTCTGCACCGTGCCGTAACGTCCGTCCGCAAGACGGTCATAACCCAGGGTCCAGCGATTGTCCGAACCGAACTCGCTGAGCGTATGCGGCGAGGCCTCGGCACCCACGAGGTAGTGCGTGGCGCCCGGCCGACGGTCGCCGGCGACGCGGCCCGGGTTGCCGTTCTGACGGGACGCATTGATGGGCCCCTTGTAGGGCGCCTTATTGTCGGCGTAGAAGCCTTCCACCGTCTTGCCGGCCTTGCCATCCGCTGGCTGGAGCGCGACGACGTACCGCTGCTTGCCATCCGGGGCGTCAAATCCGTCCGCGAAGGTGTTGCCTTCGATCAGGAAGGTCGACGTTCCCAGCACGCTGATGTACGGCTCCCAATTCCCCAACGCATCGTTTTGCGGGACGATGACCGGCTTGTCCGGAACAATGCGGGTCAGGCCGACCGACTCCACGCTGCCGGGAACGAGGACCGGGATCTCAGCCACCACGGCCGGCGACAACGGACCGGTGAGTGAGTTGGCGCCCGGCGTACCGGTGGCGGCGGCTGTATAGGTCACCGCAATCGCCACCTTGTCGCCCGGGGCGACCTTCATGCCGCGCAAATCCACGCGGAATTTGTTGGCGGCCGGATCGAGATCCCCGGTGCCATTATCGACAAACGAACCCGCATAACGGCCGGGCAGGTTGATCCCCTTGTCCGCCGACTTGGTGTCCACCACGTAAACATCCACCACGCTCTTGGTGTAGGGGCCACCCGTTTTCGGAAGGGGCAAGGTTCCGGTCATGATACCGGCGGTGATGCTGGTGATCGACGGAATGACGCCGGTGGTGGGATCCTCGACGGCGTTGACATAATAGGTCGCATAAGTCCGGCCACCGCTGTTATCAGCAAATGGGAAACCGTCGAAGGCATTATTGGCCATCGTATTGCGACGAATAACCGCAGGCTGGGTGCCTTCCAGGAGTTGGAAGCCGGGGGTGTTGACAATGAGGTTGCCCTCGATGTCATCGCTGACCCCATCGCCGTTCGAGCCCACCCGGTAGTCACCCGCGGTGGTGCCAATGAGATTGGGAAGCTTGACGGTCAATTCGGCCTGCGCCGTCACGCCGTCGATGCCTACGCCGAAATAATTTCCGGCGACAATCGTATTGGTCGCTGTGCGGCCGCCATTGGCCGTATCCGTACCGTAGAACTCGATCGCGTGCTTGTAGCTGGGGTGCGCAATGATGTTGCGCTCGTTGCCGTCGCTCTTGCCGTCGCCGTTGGTGCCGATGAGGGTGTTGGCGGTGTCACGACCGTTCTCCATGAACTCAACGGTGTCATTCCCGCCGTCCGGCACAGCCAGATAGGCTTCCTGCAATGTCTCGATGTTGACGAAGGTGAGTCCGTCCGGAAAGACGTTGATATAATTGCCCGAAATGCGGACATCACCGGCTTCCAAACCCAGGGCCACATGCGTGCCCACCACCACGTTGAACTCCTGCACGTCGGTGACGCCGTCGCCATCCGTACCGAAGACGAGACCGGTTGAGAAAACGGAATTCGCCTTGGCGGTATCGCGCCAGCGGTAGGCCGTCACGGCATCCGTGACCGGCTTGATGTTTTCCTGGGTGTATTCAGCGCCGGGCACGATGCCGAACCAGCACCCCTGCACCTTGGCGTTCTTGGCCTCCTTGACGAGGGCGACGGCATAGATATTGGGATCCGCCGTGCTGCCGGCCGCGTAGTGACCGATGAACGCCAGACCGCGGGCGCGGAAGCCATCACCCTGGTAAACCACCAGGATGCCATTCTCGCTGTCGCCGTAGCCGTTGTTGTCGCTGGTGTCGCCGTAAAGATGGCCCAGGATCCGCGTCGACCGCGTCACCAAAAGGTCGGGCGCGTTCGAGTCCGGACTGGGCAGGGTATCGACCCCCGACGAATCCAGCACGATGCCGATCACCGCGTTGTTACCACCCAGGATCCCGTTGCTGTTGGGCTTCGAACCCGGCTGCGAGTAGCCATCAATGGTCACGTTGTTGGCGGTAATCAACGGATAGCCGCCAAAGGGGGTCACGATGACGTGTGGCCCCGCCCCGGGCAGATTGAACTGGATGACGTCGCCGTCCGCCAGTTGGGCGATCGCCTGCTTGAGCGAAGTCTGCCCGGCCGGTGGTGCGTCGTTGTTAGGCGTCGTGACCACGATATTCTTGGCTTCCAGAGCGAGTCCGGTCGAAAGCAGGAATATCGCTGCCATCGATGGTTTGAATAAGGGAGAATACAGACGTTTCATGGTTTGACCTTTAACGAAACGTTCCAGGCAGTTTAACGATGCCGGAGGACATCGAACGGACAGCCGGAAAGACTGGGGTAAAAACCCAGCCGGGACGGGCCTGTCAGGTACCGGTGCAGCATAAACACGCGTGGAACGTGGGAACAATGCCCCCGCAGGACGCGACCGCGCAAACGACAAATTTGAAATTCTTGCAGTTTTAACCCATCCGTAACGCTCTCGCGACGTCCCCGCCGGCTTTGGGTTGGCCAGACGATGGCAACCGTGGGTCAGTGTCGTCTGAAGACATTTATGAATGCTGGCTGAGTGACCCGGATGGCTATTCCATCGTGCTGGCCAGTCCCGACGGTTCCGCCAGCCAGCACTCCAGCGACACTTTCAGAAAATGAACCGCGGATGGCGCGGATAACGCAGATACGGAACCCCAATTTTGGACCCCAATTTTCGAGTCTACCCGCGTCATCCGCGGACAGAACCAGCCCACCAGCGGGCCGGGGTCCAAAACGACCGACCTCATCGCCCGAAGTCGTCGAACTGCGCCTTGTTGGTGGAAAGATCCGTGTGTTCCCCACGCCCGATACCAGCCAGATCTCGAACCATGTCAGCGAGTGAAACACCCACCGGTGGCTCTGGAACCCGGGACACCACGGACACCGGTTTAAGAATCGTCAGCAGCGCCTTTGCATTGAGGGGCAGAGCCTCGGTTCCGACTGGGCGCACCAAGCCATGGTCCAGTTCAACCTCCAGCGTTTGATAGCTCATGGAACCACGTTACCCGACCCGCTGGTGCTGGCAAGGCGCGGGTAGCCGCCGGTTAATGGCCATCGGGCGTTCCGACACGATTTCGAAACACGCTCGGTGCCGACCCAAACGCGCCGCGGAACCTGCGGTCGAAGTAGCTTTGATCGGCGAAGCCCGTTTCGGCCGCAATATCAGCGATGCTCCGGTCGGTCTCGCGCAGAAGCTGGGCCGCGCGGGCGAGACGGACGTGATTGAGGTACGCCACGAGGGTCAGGCCCGCGACCTGCTTGAACGCCTTCATGAAGGCCGCCGGACTCATTGCCACCAGCTTCGCCGCCGCGCCGACGGATAACTTCCCGGCGTAATGCGCCTGGATGTGATCGAAGAGTTTCTTCAGCCGGAGCGAGCGCTGTTGCTGCCGCATGAACTCCCACCTCAGCGTGTCCGAGGCGCGGAAGTGCCGTGCCAGTTGGTAGAGCAGCGCCAGCAGGAATGCCTTGCTGCCAGCCTGTACGAATTGCGGCTCGTCCTTCCCGAAGTACGCCTGCAGCAGCGCCATCAGTGCCGCGTGGGCCGGTGCCCCCTCCTCGGCGGCGCGTAATACATGCGGACGCCGGTCGAGTTTCGAGTAGAACGGCAACAGGAAGGTGTAATCGCCCGAAGGCGAACCGAGGCTATAGACAAACTCCGGCTGAAAGCTCACCACGATCACCCGTGTGTCGAAGCTGGGGAAATCCTCGACATGATGCACCTTGAGGTTGTCCACCACCAGCACGTCACCGCGCTCCAGCGCCACCGTCTGGTCGCCCATGCGGAATTTCACCGGCCCGTCGAGCGGGATGAAAAGCTCCAACCGCTCATGCCAGGTCCCGCCGCGGGTGTGCCGTTTCGAGGTGTAGCGGAAGAGTTTGATCGAGAGCGGAAACTCCGGCGTGAGTTCGACCTCGTAGCGACCGCGGGCATCGAGTTGCGCCGAGATGTCGTGCGGCTCGAAGCGCAGCTTCGCGCAGGCAGCCAGCAGGGCATTCCAGGCAGCGGTGGCTTTCACGGCGGCAGCGTAGGCGGACATCGGCTCCGCGGAAAGCGTCTACGCCACGTCCACGAACGCGACGGCGAAAGCAGACAGCCGAAGGCGCTCCCCAGTCGGAGCCGTCGGCCGACGCCACCACGCTTCGGGCTCGCGCATGGCGTCGGCCACGTTGGACTCATCGAGGACCCAGGCCGCTCCATGGAACCCGGCCAGGTTCACCTCGACGCCGGAAGCCGTGCGATTTGCCAGCAGCAAACGCCGCCGCCCGGCCGGGTCCGCGATGACCAACGCGGCGACGCGCTGCGGGTCGCTGACGGTTGCCGTCGCCACGGAGCGAAAGCCGTTCAAGGCCGCGAAGACGTGCCAGACGGGAAACACTCCACCGGCGAAGGACGGGAACTTGTCCGGCAGCGGCGAGCCTGGCGCGGTCTCCGTGACACCGCGCCAGCCGGTCGTCTCAAAAAAGGTCAAGCTCTCGACGCCGCTGGGCGCCAGCGCGGCGAGCATCGCCACCAGCCAGGCCGCGCCCATGAGCGACATCTGGCGCGGATCCACCTGCGGAGGCAGTTCATCCGCGGTCTCCGCCACGACGCCACCTGTCGCCGCGGGATTGAATCGCGGCTTGAGCGTGATGGGCGAAACCACCAGCGGAGCGCCCGGGAAATAGGTCTTCACGCTGGCGACCTGCGCAGCGGCGGCTTCCGGGGTCTCCAGCAGACTCCGCGAATCGTCGGCATGAACCTGCGGGTTCATGGACCAGCAGATGAAGTCGCCAGTGGACGGCGGACGCTGCAGGTTGAGCTGGCAGAGGTTGGCGTTCGTGCCCGCGCCGATGAGCACCCCCAGATCGCCGAGGAGTTCGCGCACGGTCGCGAGTGCGGACGGAGTGGTGGACTTCTCGCCATCGCGAAAAACGAGAACCCGTTTTAGTCTTTGGGGCGACGCTTTGGCAACCGGCGGTCCGAACCACACCCGAAGGGCCTCCGCGTGAATTTCACCAGAGCCGGGAAGATGAACTGCCAGTTCCAAGGGAAGATTCAGGGTCGTGGCCTCCAACGACGCGCAGCGCAAATGGTGACCCCAATCACCGTCGGCGAGCCGCACGTCGGTTCGAAGATGCGAAAGCGGAAGCGCCTTCAGCCGCGCTTTGTCCGGAATATTTTCCGGCGACCGGTTGCTGCTGCATCCCAGCCCCAGTTCCGGCAGCCGCATCCAGCCGTCCGTCGACACTTCAATCTGAACGGCAACCACCGGTGCCAAGAGGCTCTCCTTCGGCTCGGCGTGCAGGGAATCGGCGTCCTCACATCGGCTGTTGCGAGGATCCATGAGCCTCACCTCAACACTCTGCCGGATTCGCGTGCCGGCCGTGACTTCGACCGGGAACGGCAGCGACAGCGGCGTCCCATAGGTCTTGAAGCTCGCGTCGATCCAATTGCGCTGGTCCTCGGTCTCAAACACCTCGCCCGTGAAACGCACGTCGACCCAGCTTCCCGGTGCGATCTCGTGCGCGAGTCCAATCAGCGAATTAAATCCAGCTATCGGCTGTTCGGCGGAGATGATTTCCGGGAAGATGAGTTCGCGTCCCGTGCCATCCACCAGCAACGCCCGCACCCGTACCCCGGCGCACTCGCGGAGGGGATGCAGCACGCACAAGCCGATGCGATTCCGCAGGAACTTCGTCTTCGCCTCACCATCAAACGTGAACCGCAGCGTGCCGTCGGCCTCGCCGCTCAACTCCGCCCGCCAGACGAAATGGATCCCACCTTTGCGGTGCGTGCTCGTGTAAGTGATGCGGAATGCGGCAGCGGACGCTTCAATGCGTTCCTCGGAAAGGATGCCGGGCACGGTGTCCCAGTTGCGATCCCGCACCGCGCCGCCGATGCGGCGGATGATTTCCCGTTCGCCGAGTTTCACGCAGCGCAGGTCACCATTGTCGAAGTCGAGCGTCAGCGGGCCGGCGCGAAGTGGCCTCGGCGGCGCGGACGGCGTGTCCGTGCCGTGGACGAGAAAGGTCATCGAAGGCGAACTCACGGGACCTCCTCGACGAATATTTTCCGCCGGCCCCAGCGCGCCAGCAGCCGGCTGCGCGTGCTGTCGAGCAGCACGGCGAGGAAGATGATGGCGGCGGTCACGAGCGGATAGAGGTAGGGATCGGCATTCAGGATGACGAGGCCGTTCTCCACGCTCTGAATGAGCACCGCACCGAGCACGGTACCGGGGAAGACGCCGCCGCGTCCGCCGAAGAGGCTGGTGCCGCCCAGCACCGCCGCGGCGATGGCCGTGAACTCGCGGTTCGTGCCGAACGTCGGCGAAACCGCCCCGAGCTGCGCGAGCGACAGGATGCCGCCGATGGCCGCGCACAGTCCGCTGAGCACATACACGGCCGCCAGCAGGCGACGCGTATTCAGGCCGGCCTTCCTCGCGGCTTCGAGGTTGTTTCCCACCGCGTAGAGCTGCCGGCCGAACGCGGTGCGCGTGAGCGTGACGTGCGCGAGCGCGACCACGATACCGCTGATGACGAGTGGCAGCGGGACACCAATAAACCGGGCCGTGCCGAGCGAGAGGAAGCTATCGGGCAGGTTCATCGCCCGCGTCTGCGTGAGCCAGAGGCCGAAGCCGCGGCCGACGTAGAGCGTGCCGAGCGTCGCGATAAAGGCGAGGATGCCGAGTCGGGTGACGAGCAGCGCGTTGAGCGCGCCGAACACCATCCCGACACCGAC
>JAYTHD010000279.1:0-13997 GCA_043732975.1 Verrucomicrobiota bacterium | reverse complement strand
CAGTCGCGGCAACTTTATCGTGGATGACGGTGCCCGCCTGCGGTTGAGTGGAGGCGTCTTCCAGTTGAATGCCGGTCATACCTTCACCGGCGCGGGTTTCTACGGTATCGACGGCGGCACGGCCACCATCGTCGGCGATCTGGCGAGCCCGAATTTTCAACTGACGGGTGGCTCGCTCGACAGCACCAACCGCATCACGGGCACCTTGCATTGGCACGACGGTGTTCTCCGCGGAGGTTATACGGTCGCGGCTGGCGGCAGCTTGATTCTGGAAAGCAACGGGGCGTTTTCCTATGAGTTTTCCGGCACGCTGACCAACGCCGGCGTCATTCATTGGAGCGGCGGCAATTTCTTCCTGGAAAATGCGAGCACCCTTTTTAATCAGGCCGGCGGGCTGATCGAGAACGAGGTCGACTTGCAGATGCTGCCGTCCGGCGTGGAACCCAATCGGTTCATTAACGAAGGAATCTTTCGCAAATCGGCCGGTCCGGGTGTGACCATCATCGGGTTGACTCTGGAGAATCGCGGGACCGTGGAGGTGCTTAGCGGGACCCTGCAATTTCCCAATGGGTATTCCCAGGCGGCCGGTTCCTTCCTGCTCAAGGGCGGCCAGTTGGCATCGTCGCAGCCCATCCAGATCAACGGCGGTCTCTTGGGCGGCAATGGCAATATTCTCGGCTCGGTCGTCAATTCGGGGAAGGTGAGCCCGGGTGCGTCACCCGGCCGGCTCAACATCGTGGGCGACTATACCCAGAACGCCGGCGGCGAACTGATCATGGAGCTGGGCGGACTGACCGACGACGCCTTCGATCAATTGGTAGTCTCGGGTGCCGTGACCCTCGGCGGCAGATTAAGCACGCCGTTGATCCAGTCATTCGTCCCGACTCTGAACAGCACCTTCGGCTTCCTCACCGCCGGGAGTCTCACGGGTCAGTTCGCGCAGCACATTTTTCCGACCGACCAACTGGATCTGCAGATTACTTACGAAGCGAAGAGCGCCAGCGTGAAGGTGGTCAACGTGTTCACGGTCGTCAGCAAATTCCCGCCCGTCCTGGCGCCGATCGCGGCCCAATCGGTCGATGAAGGGGCGCTCTTGAAACTGACCGCCACCGCCACCGATGCCGATGTGCCGGCCAATATTCTCACCTTCCGCCTGACCACCTTCCCGACGGGTGCGAGCATTGACCCCAACACCGGCGTCTTTACCTGGATCCCCACCGAGGAACAGGGGCCGGGGGTGTATGCCATCACGGTGCGCGTCACTGACAATGGCGCCCTCTTTGACACCAAGACCTTCAACGTCACCGTCAAGGAGGTGAACCAGCCGCCGAGCCTCGCGGTCATCCCGCCGCAGCTCGCCGCGGCCGGTGGTACCTTGAAATTCCTCGCCGGCGCCAGCGATCCGGACCTGCCACCGCAGAAATTGCTGTTCAGCCTCGGTGCCGGTGCCCCACCCAATGCGTCCATTAATGCGACCACCGGCGAATTTACCTGGAACGTGCCCGCGAGTCAGGCGGCTGGAACCGTCACCGTGTCCGTGCACGTTGCGGATGACGGCACTCCGAGCCTGAGTGACTCCAGGGAGGTCGTGATCGAAATCGATCGCACCGGACCGCGCGTGCTCACGATGTCTCCCACGGGCCAGCTCTCCAAGCAGGTGGATGCGATCGACCTGACCTTCGACACCCCGATACGAGCGGCCAGCGTCGATGTCAGCGACGCCATTTTGACGGGACCTTCCGGGACCGTCGTTCTCAATTCGGTCAGTACGATCGCCGAGAAGGTCGTGCACATCGCCTTCAACACGCTGCCCATCGGGAATTACACTTTGAAGTTTGGTCCCGGAGTGACCGATCTGGCGGGCAATCCGATGAACCAGGATGGCGACGGAATCAATGGCGAAGCGGTCCAGGATGTCTTTACCGGAAGCCTCTCGGTGGGTCTCGCGGACCTGCAGACCACCGCGATCACCCTGCCGGCCTCCGCCCTGATCGGGCAACCCATCGACATCGTCTGGGCCGTGACGAACAAGGGAAATACCACCGCCGTCGCGCCGTGGACCGACGCCCTGATCCTGCAACAGCTGGGCAGTGAAACTCTCCTCGCCAACGTCGTTCACCTGACCTCGCTGGCACCCAACCGATCCATGGTCTCGACCCAGAGCGTCATCCTGCCTGCGAACTTTTTAGGCGCCAGCTTCGTCGTGGTGCGAACAGATGTGGGCGGCGAAGTCAGCGAAGGCGCCGGGGAGGCCAACAACGAGACGGTCTCGGCGAAATCCATTCTGATCCTCGCGCCGGATTTGATCGTGACCCCGGTCGGGGCGCCGGTTGCCGCGCAGTTCGGCCAAACTGTGCCGGTGAGTTGGACGGTGAAAAACCAGGGCACCGGCGCGGCCCTCTCAGAGTGGGTTGATAAGGTTTACTTGGCGACCGATGCCAGCCTGGCCGGATCCGGCCGGCTGCTTTTCAGCGATCCCATCCAAAACGTTGCGCCCCTCGCCGCCGGCGGCAGTTATACCCGCACCCATAATATAACGCTGCCGCTCGACGCTTCCCTGACCCCGGGCGCGTATTTTTTTGTCATCGTGACCGACGCGGAGGGCGCGCAGGTGGAGTCGGAGGAGGGAAACAATTCAGGCAACAAGCCGGTGACGCTCTCACTTCCGCCCTTGCCCGACCTGCGGGTACGCGACCTGGCGACGCCGGTCAGTGCCAATCCCGGCCAGACCGTGGAATTACGCTGGACCGTGACCAACCAGGGCCAGATTCCGGCGGTCGGCCCGTGGACGGAACTCGTGACGCTCCCCGATTACCCGCCACTGCTTTCCGTTCGCCTGACCAACACGCTGGCACCCGGAGCCTTCCTGACCCGCACGCAGACTGTGACGATTCCCATCGATGGCCCGTCCGGTCCGGTCCGCTTCAAGGTCGAGACCGATAGCGATCTGGAAATTGCCGAGTCGAATGAGTTGAACAACGCGACGGAAGCCACCACCGCGACCCAGGTGGCCGCCCGCCTGACTCTGTCCCTCGTGGCTACCAGCGTCCCCGAGGATCTCGCTGGCGGGAAAGTCCAGGGCATCGTCACTCGCAACGGCGACCATGGCACCGCCCTCTCCATTTCCCTGGCCAGCACGGACCCGTTACAGGTCACGGTCCCGACGACAATTCAGATTCCGGTCGGCCAGGTCACGGCGCTGTTCGATTTGACTGTACGTCCGGATGGACTCGTGAAGGGTCCTCAAACGGCCACCATTACCGCTGCCGCCGCCGGTTACGGCCGCGGTTCGGCCAACCTGCTCGTTCTCGACGTCGACAAACCGTCCCTCGCTCTGACGGTGGATCAGTCCAGTCTGCTTGAAGGCACCGGAACCACCGGGAAAGTAACCCGGCAAATCGTCACGGGTGTGGCGCTGGAAGTGACGTTGGAAAGTTCCGACGACGCCCAATTGTCCGTGCCGGCCACCGTGATCATTCCCGCCAACCAAGCGTCGGTCTCCTTCCCGGTGCGGGCCATCGACGATACGCTGATTGAAGCCACCCGCAGCTACACGGTCAGCGCCTCGGCATCCGGTTTCATCGCCGCGGCGGCGACGCTGGAAATTCGTGATGACGACATCCCGGGGCTGAGGGTAATCCTCGCCGCGCATGAAGTCAGCGAAGGCGGCGGCGCCCAAGCCACCACGGCCACCATTCTGCGGGACGCGGCCGGACCGAGGGCCCTGGTGGTTGAATTGGAAAGCAGCAATGAAAACGCCGCCCGGGTGCCCTCGCAAGTCACCATCCCGGCGGGCCAACCCGGGGTCAGCTTCCCGGTGGCGGCCGTCGACAACAACCTCGTGGATGGACCCAAGACCGCGGTCATCCGCGCCTTTGTGACGGACAGTCGCACCGGCGAACGCTTGATGAACGCGGTCCCCGACACCCTCGTGGTGCTCGACGATGACGGCCCGACGCTGAAATTGGTCATTGATCGGGATCTCGCCGCGGAGGGGCTCAATCCCGGAGCCATGGCCACCTTGAGTCGCAATACCACGCTCAATAGCCCGCTCGTGGTCGCGATCACTTCCAGCGCCACGACCGAGGCCACCGCGCCGCCCACGGTCACGATTCCCGTCGGGCAGGCCTCGGTGACGTTCCCGATTGCGACCGTGGATGATGGAATCACGGACGGTGATAAAACGGTCACCTTTCAGGCGAATGCGCCCGGCTTTACGGGCGGAAGTGCTCAGTTGGCGGTCACCGATCGGAATTTGCCGGACCTGGCGGTCACGGACATTACCGTGCCGTCCAACGGTGCGACGGATGCCTCGTTTACGGTGACCCTGCGCGTGGCGAACAACGGGCTGGCCGCGGCCACGGGCGTCTTGTTGCAGCGTGTGTTCCTCGCCACCTCGCCGGTGATCGGCGAGGGCGTTCTGGCGGGTCAGGCCGAATTCACCGGTGCCCTCGCACCCGGCCAACATTTCGAACAGACGTTGAATCTGAAGCTGCCGGGTATTACGGGCGACTACTGGGTCGTGGTCACCACGGATGCCAACAACAGCGTGGCCGAGGCCTTGGAAAACAACAATGCGGCGATCTCCCCGCGACCCATTCGTGTCGATCGCACCTATCGCGCCAGCATCCAGACCGACGTGGACGTGGCTCCCGCGGGCACGCCCATCCCGCTGCGGGGGCAGGCGACTTTGATCGGTACGCAGAATCCCGCGCCGTTTTCGCCGGTGAAGATTCACATCACGGTGCGTGGCACCCGCCGTTTCCTTTCGGCCACCACGGATCAGGACGGCCGTTTCAGCGCAGTCTTTCAGCCCCTGCCTGGTGAGGCGGGAAGTTACGAAGTGGGTGCCGATCACCCCGGCGTGAGTGAAACCTCCGTTCAAGATCGATTCAAACTGCTTGGGCTCCGGGCAACTCCGCCGCCGGGAATTCTGAGCGTCTCCGAAGGGCAATCACTCACGGGCGTCGTGAATGTCGAAAACCTGAGCGACGTCCCGTTGGGCAACCTGGTCGCGACCGTTCTCAATCAGCCGGCCAATCTCCAAGTCACGCTCCAGGTGACCAATCGACTGGCGGGCCTGGATGTCGTCCCGCTGGGCTTCACGATCACGCCCCTCAACACCTCCGTGCTCCGGGGAATCGTACGGGTTCGGATCGCAAGCAGTGAAGGCGTCTCCGCCGAGGTGGAACTGCCCGTCGCCGTGCAACCGCTCCGTCCCCGCCTCGTTGCCGATCCCGCGTCGCTGGTTGTCGGGATGAAACGGGGCTCGCAGACCAGCGTGCAGTTCGACGTCAGCAATACCGGGGGCGTCGCCAGCGGGGATCTCGACCTCCTGCCGCCCGCCCTGCCTTGGCTGATGGTCGCGTCCGGCGGACGGGTCGCCTCCCTGGCTCCGGGCGCCAGCACTCGCGTCACCCTCGTCCTGACGCCGCCGGCAGATCTCCCGCTCGGCGATCATCAGGGCACCATCGTCATCTCCAGCGCCACGGCGAGTGTCACGGTTCCGTTCGTCTTCCGTTCCCTCTCCGTGGCGGCGGGGGATCTCAAAATCACCGCCGTGGATGAATTCACCTACTATGCGGAAGGCTCTCCCAACGTCGCCGGCGCGCAGGTGACCATCACCGATACAACCACGGGCGCCATTGCCGCCAGCGGCCTCACCGACGACCACGGTGAACTCCTGCTCCACAACCTCACCGAAGCGTATTATCGAATCGATGTCCGGGCCGACGGACACTCGGGTTTTCGCAACACCTCCCTGCTGGCGGCCGGCAAGACCAACGAGGCGCTCGCCTTCATGAATCGTGAGACCATCCAGTACATCTGGAAGGTTGTGCCCACGCAAATCGAGGATCGGACCCGTATCGTGATCGAGACCGTGTTCGAGACGGTCGTGCCTTTCCCGGTTGTCACCGTGGATCCCATGGTGATTGATCTTTCGGAAATTCAGGGAGACGGGGCGCAGATCGATTATACGATTTCCAATCATGGCCTGGTGGCGGCCGAGGACACGCGCATCGAGTTTGCCGAGAACCCTAATTTCTCCGTGACCCCCTTGATCGGAAACATTGGCCGACTCGCTGCCCAGAGTTCCATCACCATTCCGGTGGTCATCAAGCGTCTGAAGCCGGGAGTTGCCCCGGCTGCGGGAAGGCGATCTTCCGGTCGCGCGCTTCCGGCCGCGGACGGTGGCGATCCGTGCGACATGCGGGGGGCGACCCTTTTTAATGCGATCTGCGGCCCGGTGAAGCGGGACTACCAGATACCCTTGCTGCTCCTGAACGCCAAGGCCTGCGGTGGCAGCGGAGGCGCCCAACCGGTCGGCGGGGGCTTCGGAGAACGCTTTGGCGGTGGTGGCGGCACCGGCTTTGAAGGCGGCGGTGGCACCGGTGGTGGCGCTTATGTGGCCCCGTTGCATGTGAACTCCAAGGTGCCGTGCCGGCTCTGTCCGTTGGCGACGATCGCGGCGGCCGTCAGTTGTGTGGTGCCCATCGCCGGGGATTATTTCAAGAACCCTTCCACCGCCTTCGAGAAGGATCCCACGGTGAAGCAGATTTCAGATCTTATCGATAGGAGCCAAAAACTGGCGGAGGCGCTGGATAAAATCAGCACCTTCACCGGCGGTGGCCCGGCGCCCAACTCCGGATCCGACGCCACCAGCGGATCGAGAGCGGCGCTCCCCGCAGCGGATCCAGAGGAGGACCAGGTCAACAAGGCCTTCGATGCGGTTACTGAAGTGCTCGAAGGACTGGGCGAGGCGGATCTGAGCGACGCGGCCAAGGCCACCCTCGGGAAAGCACTCTCCGTCGTCAGCATCGCCCAGTGCGCCTATGGAATTGCGACGGCCTGCGATGGCATCCCCAACCAGGACGGCAGCCCGCGGCCCATCAGTATCCTGGGTCGGAATGCTCATCTGGCCGCTGGCACGGCCGGTGCGGTCCATCCGGAAATCGCGGCCTTTGACGAGAGCATCGCCCGGTTCCGCACACGCGAAAATCTCGACGTCATGTTGGTCGGCGATCGCATTTGGTTGCTGACGGTGGGCGAGGAAGTGCCGCAGTTTCTCAGCACCCTGGCCAAGCGATTGAAGGGGACCAACCTCGTGCAACAGCAAATCTCGTCCGCCGAGCGGGCAGAACTGCTGGCCATCCACCTGCCTCCCCCATTGACCACCGCTCACGCCAACACGCTGATTGACCGATGGAATCGCACCATCCAATACTGGCATACGGGGCGATTGAACCTCGCGGACGTTCCCGCCGGGCAAAGCACCGACTTCGTCCCGCTGGATGTCTTCCGCGCCAACCTCGTCGCCGCGCATGACGCCATCCTGGCTGCCAAAGCCAAAGGATTCGGCGGCACCCTCGATGCCTTCGATGCCGCCCGACAGGATTTGATCCAATTTTACAATGCCGCGCCCGAGGAGGGTTCGGACTGCGCCACCGTCCGGCTCCGGATTGAGCAGCAGGCGGTCATCACCCGTGACGCCTTCGACGCCAGCCTGGAAATCGTCAACTCCACGGGCAACCCGCTCGAACATGTTTCGGTGGAACTTTCCGTCCGCTCGGGCGATGGCACCGTCACCACCAGCCTGTTCGGCATTCGCCCGCCATCACTGTCCGGATTGAGCGCCGTGGATGGCACCGGCGTCATTCAGGACCACAGCAGCGGCAAGGCCAGTTGGATCATCATTCCGTCGTCCGCCGCGGCGCCCACCGGGCCGATCGTCATGAATGTCAGCGGCCTGTTGAAGTACACGCAGGGCGGAATCCAGATCACGGTGCCCTTGGCGCCCGCCGCCATCACCGTGTTGCCGAATCCGATCCTCAAGGTGAAATACTTCAATCAACGCGATGTCTTCGCGGACGATCCGTTCACCCCGGAGGTCGAACCCAGCATTCCGTTCTCGCTCGGCGTTCTGGTCCAGAACGTCGGCCAGGGCACGGCCCGCAACATGCGGATCACGTCCGCCCAACCGAAGATTGTGGAGAATGAAAAGGGGCTGCTGATCGATTTCGAAATCATCGCCACGGAGGTCGCCGGACAAAGCCTGTCGCCGTCCCTGACCGCCAATCTCGGAGACATCGGGCCGACCAATGTGGCCGTGGCCCGCTGGCTGTTGCGCTCGTCGCTGCAAGGCCTCTTCACCGATTACTCGGCCACGTTTGAGCATCTGGACGGTTTGGGCGATCCGCGGCTCTCGCTCATTGAAAGCGTGGAAATTCACGAGATGAACCACCTCGTCCACGCGGATGGCGCCTTCGAGGACGGCCAGCCCGACTTCCTTGTCAACGACGTGCCGGATCTTCGCGATTTGCCGGACACGCTTTATCTCAGCGATGGACGCATCGAACCGGTGGCGCTCTTGACGGAGGCCCAGGTCGATGCGCCTCCGGGACCCGGTCATATGGAAGTCATTTTGAGCGCCAAAATGCCTCCGGGCTGGACCTACCTCCAGATCCCGGATCCCGCCAACGGACTTCTGAAACTCGCGCATCTCCGGCGGGCGAATGGCAGCGAAATGCGCCTGGAGGACAACGTCTGGACCACGGATCGCACCTTCGTGGGCAATGGACATCGGCCGATCCACGAGAATGTGCTTCACTTGCTCGATTTCGGCGGCAGCCAGAGTTACACGCTCGTCTACGCTGAACCACCCGCCGCGGACCACACCCCGCCGACCAGCCGGGTCGCCGAACTTCCCCCAAACAGTTCGGTCCGAATCCCCGTGCGTTGGTCCGGCCAGGATGCCGGCGGCGGCCCGGTCGAATTCTTTGATATTTTTGTCTCCGTGGACGGTGGCCCGTTTGGTCCGTGGCTGCAAAAAACCACACTGAACGGATCCCTCTACGAGGGGCTACAAAGCAGCCGTTACGCCTTCTTCAGTGTGGCCACTGACCACGCCGGCAACCGGGAGGCCGCCCACGGAACTCCGGACGCGCAGACGCTGATCAACCTGATCAATACCGCGCCAAAACTGACAGCACCGACCAAGGTGGCCATCGACGAGGGTGAGACTTTAACCGTCCGCGTCGACGCCTCGGATGCGGACCTGCCGCCCAACAACCTGACTTTTTCGATCGACCCGGGCGGCCCCGCCGGCGTGGTGATTGATCCGGATACCGGCGTATTGACCTGGGTGACCGGGGAAGGCAACGGACCCAGCACCCCACGCATCACCGTGCGGGTGACCGATAATGGCGTCCCGTCTCTGAGCGCCACCGCCGCCGTCGACGTGACGGTCCGCGAAGTCAATCAGGCGCCAACGATCGATCCCATCGCGGAACATACCATCAGTGAAGGCAAGAAACTGACGGTGACGGTGACCGCACAGGATCCCGATCTGCCGGCGAATCACCTGACTTTCCGGCTCGGCGTTACCGCACCGCCCGGCACGCAGATTTCTTCCGACGGCGTGTTCACATGGACTCCCAGTTCCACCCAGGGTCCGAGCACCAACTTCATTCCCATCATCGTCACGGACGACGGTTCACCTCGCTTGAGTGCGACCCAGACGGCGGTGGTCATCGTTCGCGACGCGCTGGACGATTTCCGCGTCGATGTGGGCGACAGCCACCTGCTCGGCGGCCAATCCGGCACGGTTCCGGTGGGGCTCGTCTCGGGCGTCGATCTGGCCCGGCTGACGCTGGTGGTTGCGGTTTCGGACGCGCGGGTCACCAATCTGACCCTGCAACCTCTGCATACGGGCATCAGCCAGTCCTCGCTGCAATCGTTGGGAGCGGGACGATTCCAACTCGAATTGGACGCTCCGGCCGGACAATTCCTGCCTTCGCTTCCGGGCATTGCCCAGTTGAGTTTCGACACCACGGCGGGAAGGTCGGACCAGGTGGGACTCCAAGTTTCGGGGATTCTCGGCGACACGGTAACTGGCACCCGCGTGACCCGGGCGGGCGCCCGGGACGGCCGGATTCTCGTCATTGGCGCGGAGCCGATTCTGGATGCGATCCTGCAACCGACCCGATCGTTAATCCTCTACGGTCGACCCGGCCGGAGCTATGACGTGGAATCCGCCGCCGATCTGGCGGCGCCGCTTCCGTGGAAGGTGTTTACCCGCGTCACGTTGTCGGAGACCTCCGGACGGATCACCGCCTTGCCGGCCAACGGCGGCGCCATCCTCTTCCGAGCCCGCGACGCCGGCGGGCCGTAAACGAAGTGCTGCACCGGGCAACTGCGGAAGCTGCTGGAGGATCGATGAGCCCCGCTTTCGGTCCCCATAGGATTAGCCGCCGAAAGGCGTGCGACCCGCAGCGCGACTCTGTCAGTCGCGCTGCGGATTAGAGGCTCGCGGTCCCATCGCCGAGGGATAGGCGATTCTTTTCCGCATCGATTCCAGAGGCACCCATCCGGAATGGTTGGAGAGCCATCCGCTGCACCAGTGCCCGCCCGTTTTGAGCTTCCAGAACCAAGGACCGCTCGTTGATGCCCATTGGGCATGGCAATGATAGCAAAATGTGATTTTCGTTATCATATGTGGCGATTATATACGGTTATCCTTTTCAAATCTGAAGAGGCAATGTTACCGCTACGCGATACCCGTTATGGAATACGATGCTCTTATTATCGGCGCCGGTCCGGCTGGCTCCAGCGCGGCCGCCATCCTCGCTGAGTACGGTCACAAGGTGCTGATCCTGGAACGGGAGAAGTTTCCGCGCTACCACATCGGTGAGTCGCTGATTCCCTTTACCTTTGGCCCCTTGGAACGTCTGGGCATGATCCCGAAGATGAGGCGGTCGGGCTTCGTCAAAAAGTACAGCGTGGCCTTTACGCAGCCGGATGGGCAGGCGTCGATTCCCTTCTATTTCTACAATCGCTACGACCGGGAAAGTGTGGCCCAGACCTGGCAGGTGCTGCGCTCCGAGTTTGACCAGATGCTGCTGAACAATGCCCGCGACAAAGGGGCCGAGGTGAAGGAAGAGGTGCGCGTGACCGACCTGATCCGCGAAGGGGGCGTGGTCAAAGGCGCGAAGGCCACCGACAAGAATGGCCATGCCGCCGAGTACCGGGCGCGCATTACCTTGGACTGTACCGGCAAGGACGCGATGTTCGCCACCCGCCAGGGCTGGCGTATGCGGGATCCCTACCTGAACAAGGTGGCAGTCTGGACCTACTACAAGGGTTCCGAGCGTCTGCCGGGGATTGATGAAGGTCAGACCACAATCTGCTACGTGCCCGAAAAAGGCTGGTTCTGGCACATCCCGCAGCACGACGACATGGTGAGCGTGGGTGTGGTGGCGGAGGGCAAGTACCTGAGTCGCGACGGGGTTAAAGACCCCAAGGCGATCTTCAATCGGGAGATCGACCAGAACCTGTGGATCAAGGAGCACCTGAGCACCGGCACCTGCACCGGTGAATATTACATCACCAGCGAGTACTCCCACCATTCCAAGCACTGCTCCTCCCCCGGTCTGGTGCTGGTGGGTGACGCGCTGGCGTTCATCGACCCCTGTTTCAGCAGCGGCGTGATGCTGGCGCTGAAAAGCGGCACGGCCGTGGCCGAAGCCATTCACACCGGCATCGTCGAAAACGATCTCTCACCCGAGCGCTTCCGCGAGTACGGCGCCTACATCCGCCAGGGCGTGGAGAATATGCGCAAGCTGGTGTACGCCTTCTACCACCCGGACTTCTCCTTCCGCGGCATCATCAAGAAATACCCCGATGCTGCCGGGGCCATCACCGATTGTCTGTCCGGCGATGTGAACAAGGATTACTCGACGCTGTGGAGCCAGATCGGCGAGGTTATGACACTGCCGGAAGACCTGCCCTACGGCGTGCCGTTGGCGGCGTAGCACTCCAGCGACACTTTCAGAAAATGAACCGCGGATGGCGCGGATAACGCAGATACAGAACCCTGCTATGGAGCGGCCAATGTTGTCCGCCAATGACCCCAAAAATTCTGAGGTCTGAAAGTTGGGTCCGTCCAGCCGGCAAGCACCGCATGGATGATGCAGGCCCTGCGCACCCGATTTTGCGGCTGGAATTGAATGCCGAATCGACAGGGTTTTGGAACCTGGTCGATTGCGCGGCTCGCATTGTGTGCCACAATTCGTCTTCACACCGAAATATTTATTATGGCAACAAACTTGAAGGAATACCTGCTGCTCTTCCGTGGTGGCGCAAATCCGGAGGACATGACCCCCGAACAGATGAAGACGACCATGGAAAACTGGATGTCCTGGATGAAGGACTTGAAGAAGAACAAGCAACTCGTCATGGGGCATCCCTTGAAGGACGACGGCAAGGTGTTCTCCGGCGCGAAGGGAAAGACCGCCGTCGCCCTGACGGAAACGCCCGATACGGTGGGCGGTTATATGATCTTCAAGGCGGGCAACCTGACCGAGGCGAACAAGATCGCGCGGGGTTGTCCGATCTTCAATAACGGCGGAACCGTCGAACTGCGCGCCATCGATCCGTGCGAATAGCCCGGTGAGACGCCGGGGGCTGTCCGCCGGGTCTAAAGTCCGGTCATGGTCCTTGTCCTGGTACTTCCCGGCGCCTTCAGCGTCGGAAGTGGGCGAGGACCTTGGCCGGAAAATGGGGCAAGGCGCGGGCCACTTCCTTCAACATGCGCGGGCTCATTTCTGACGGCACCGTCGCCCGGAGGTAGGCGCGCGGATGGACGAGATCGGTGGGCAGAGGCCGACTGGCGTCGCGGGCGGCGGGGTAATCGGGCAGACGGGTTTCCCGAACGAAGGCGAACAGATTCTGCACGTACCACCAGGCGATCCGGTCGTCATTCCAAATTTGCCAGCGGAGGCAATCCAGCGGGACAAATCCGACGGCGCGAAAATGCGGGATCCAATAGCTGGGCCATTGTTCGTTGACGTGATGGGTGCCGCCCTGGCCGGGGACGGCGGCGGAAAAAATGACGACGTCGCCGAGTCGGCAGAGATCCGCGGCAAAACCGGGGCCGCGGGCCGGATCGAGATGTTCCGCCACCTCAAGGCAGTTCACCAGGTCGAAGCGGCGGTCGAGTGCCAGCGGTTCATTCAGATTGCGCCGCTGGAAGCGATCCGGGGGGATCAGGAGTTGCTGCGGTTGCACCACATGGCCGTCGACGCCGAGCACGTCGCAGCCGGCGTCCAGATAGGCCCGGGCCCAGGTGCCGGAACCGCAGCCGACATCAATGACGCTCCGGGCGGGAAACAATTTCAGCAGCAGGGGAACGACGGCGCGGGCGGACGCGCTGGAATCTTCCTTCAACCCTTCGTAATAGCGCTGCGAATACGGTGACATGGAAAATTCGTGGCGGAGGCGCGGTGGTGACGTGGGCGGAAACTCGCAATGCGGCTTTAACCGCGGCGATAGGCTTCGGCGAGCAGGGTGACGGGGTGGGCGACGCGGATACCGACCCCGCGGGATTTGAGTCCGTTGATCACCTGCAACAGGCAGCCCGGATTGCCGGTGGCGACGACCTGGGCTCCGGTGGTCAGGATGTGATCCACTTTACGTTCGAGCAGTTGCCCCGCCATTTCGGGCTGGGTCAAATTGTAGATGCCCGCGCTGCCGCAGCACCAATTCGCCTCGGGCAGTTCCACCAGGTGGAGGCTGGGAATCACCTGCAACAACTGGCGCGGTTGCAACGAGATCTTCTGGCCGTGGCACAGGTGACAACTCTCGTGGTAGGTCACGATTTGCGCCGGCTGCGCGCCGGCCGGCTTGGCGACGCCGATCTGGGACAGCCATTCGTGGATATCCTTCACCTTGGTGTCCCAGGCCTCCGCCCGCGCGAGGTAGGCGGGATCGTCGGCCAGCAGTTTCGCGTAATGCTTGAGATGGGAGCCACAGCCGCCGGCGTTGGTGATGATAGCGTCGAATTGGTCGGGCGGGAATTGCTCGATGTTTTTGCGCGCCAGTTGCTGGGCGAGTTCCCATTCGCCGTTGTGCGCATGCAGAGAGCCGCAGCAGTACTGCTGGGGCGGCGTCACGACCTCGCAGCCGTTGTGGGCCAGGACGTCGACGGTATCGCGGTTGAC
>JAYTHD010000278.1:0-13367 GCA_043732975.1 Verrucomicrobiota bacterium | reverse complement strand
GGCATCGTGATCAATTCCGTGGCGGAAAACTTCCAGGCGTTCAGCAACGACGGCCTGCAACGGCTGCTGGCCGGACTGGAGGCCGCCCCGGCCGGAGGTTCCATCAGCCGGTGCATTGGCGGCGGCGAACGTTCCTTTGGCACCTATTTCCAGAGGAAGATCGATGAAGCCCGGGCGGCCCACCCGGGCAATGACGCGGCGGTCCTGAGCGAGATCCGGGAATTGATCGCCCGGACCGTGTTCGAAGACGAGGGCGGAAAGCCGGGGAATCACTACGCGGAAGCCGACCGGTTCATCACGGCCGGTGGCGGCACCACGGCCGGCCTCCTGGCCTCCGTCAAAAACCTGGATCCCCTGTATACCGAACTGCAAGCCATCGCCGCCCTGCCCCATGATCAATTCACGGCGGCCAACGATGCCTTCTTTGAAAAAAAGATCACCAACTCCAGCAACCCTTTCGCCAAATCTTTTTTTCCGGCCTTGAAGAAGGCACGCGTGAAGGAATTCCGCAGCCAGGCCAAGCTGGCGCTTCTGCGGGCCGGCATTCAATACCGTCTGAAGGGCGAGGAGGGCCTGAAATCCGTGACGGATCCGTTTGGCTCAGGACCGTTCGGACTCCGTCGATTTGCCTTTCAAAATGTGGACCGTGGCTTCGAACTCCGCTCGAAGTTCCCCGCGGGTGTGGTCGATGAGTTTCCAGAGGTTCTGCTTTTCGTCGAGAAACCCGGCGAACCGGTGGTGGTGTCCGGTCCACGGGCCGGGAAAGCTTTCGAGAAGAATCCATAACACCGCGGTCCAACGAGCACCTCGTAGCCCCGACTTGAATGTGCCTCCCCGCGTGTCTGAACTGAATCCAGCGGAATCCGCGGTCGCCGGCCACGAGGACGCCGATGCCCCCGCCGCCGCGCTGCTCTCGGCGGCGCGGCGGGGTGAGGTCGAAGCCTTCGGGGAATTATGCCTCCTTCATGAAGCCCGCCTGCTGCGGCACGCACTCGGCCTGTGTGGTGATCCGGTGGCGGCCGAAGAACTCGCACAGGACGCCCTGATCGCAGCCTGGAACAGCCTCGCCCGTTTCAACGGCAGTTGCCGCTTCTTCACCTGGCTTTGTGCAATTCTGATCCACCTCCACAAATCCCGGTTACGATCAAATCGCTCCTGGGCACGATGGTTCACCCGCGAGGAAGATTCCGGAGCCGACGGTCTGACGAACCCCACCGACGGCGCCCCCTCGCCCGCGGATGCTCTGGAATCTTCCGAGCGCGCTGCCTGCCTGCGACATTGCCTCGCCGCCCTGCCGGAGAAACAACGCGAAGTGGTCTACCTGCGCTTCTACGTGGATGAATCGTTGGACGGCATAGCGGCCGCGCTCGATTGTTCCACCGGCACGGTCAAATCGCGTCTCTTTCATGCCTTGGAGAACTTACGCAACATGCGGAAACTGAAGACCCATTTCCGCGAACACGACCCAATCGTATGAACGCCTGTCCCCAACATCGGATACAAATTGCCCTGCTCGCCGCCGGCGTTTTGGAGCTGTCCGCGCGCCGCCATCTGGAAGATCATGTGGCCACCTGTCCAGTCTGCCGGGATTCACTGGCGGAGCTTCGTGACATTGGCCGCCAACACGCGGCGGCGATGAGCAGCATACCGCCGGTAAAGGTTTCTCCAGACTTTCACCAACGACTTCTCGGACGCCTGCAGGCGGGGGATTCCGGCGCCAAACATCGTCGCTCCGGATGGCTGCCCGCGTGGCTGGCTGCGTACCGCTGGCAGATCGCCCTGCCGGTGGGGCTCGCCGTCGTCGCCGGTCTCGCGCTGATTCTCGGGCAACTGCGTAACCCCGTCATAGAACCGCCGCCCCGAGCGATCCCCCAACCGGCCGTCTTGGTGCACGAGCCAAAAGTGGATGCGGAAGCCCCCGCGACCCTCCTGGCGTACCGGCGCGCGGCCCGACAATCCAACGATGCGTTTGACGCCCTGCTGGCCCACCAAGCCGCGCTTTCACCGGGGCCAGACTACCCGGTGAACGCCTTCACCCGGGACCTGCCCGCCCTGACCGACTGACCTCCCGAGTCAAGTCAAGGAATCGGGCGACTCAAGTACGCCAGCAAGTCCGCCGCTTCCGTGGGCGTGAGCGGCGCCAGCAGGCCCTCCGGCATCGCGCTTTGAGGCACTTTTTCGATCGACGTCACCGCCGGGCGCGGCCACTGCAACTCGCCGGTTTCGGTACGCAGGACAATTTCCTGCGCATTGGTCCGCACGAGAAAACCGCTTTGGTTGGAACCGTCCTTCAGTTCCACGAGGTGCAGGACGAATTCCGGAGCCACCACCAACCCGGGCTGCGTGATGTGGGTCAGGAGAATCGCCGGCGTCGGATATTTTTTCCCAATGGTGGAGAGGTCCGGTCCGTAGTTGCGTCCCTTTCCTTCGTTCACATGGCAGCGGGCGCAATTCGGTCCGGTTTCACTGTGGAACAAAGCCCGTCCCCGTGACACGTCGCCCTTCAGGCGCAGCACGATCGCCGGCTCAAAAGATTCCCCGAGCGCCGGGCGAATCTCGTCCGGGCGCAGCCAATGCTGATAAAGATCCCGGGCGGCAAAATTCGGATGATTGCGGGCCGCCTGGACGGCGTCGCGTCGCAGCCCCAAATCCCGCTGGGACCGGTCCAGTGTGGCCATTGCCACGGAGGTATTGGTGAAAGCCGTCCGCAAAGCTTGCTCCCGCGTGGATCCCGCCGGCTGGGAAGCCAGGGCATCGACCGCCAACGGCACCGCTTCCGGCCGGGGAGCCCGTTCGCTCCGATTGGTGCGCGACGCCACCGTTTTCAGCCAGTCGCGCAGCAGGGCCAGGCCGGCTTCATCGCGCAATCGCGAACCGAGCGCCGGCATATGGCCGCTGCCCGTGGTGCTGGCCCGATACAGCAGAACGCTGCGCCAGGGATCGCCCGGCGCCAGAACCCGCCCGTCGGCCAAGCCATAGGTTCCCCGCAGCGGGCGCAGATCGAGGACGCGCAATTCCTCCAGCGGCAACTCCGCATTGAAATAAGCCGCCACCGCCCCGCCGGCGCCAAAGCGATGGCAATGCGCACAATTGACGTTGAGCCACGAGCGGGCGCGCAATTCCAGAGGGGCCGTTTCATCCCGAGGATCCCGCAAGTCCGCCACCGGCTTTTCGGGCGCACGGGTCTCGCGGAGCACGCCCAAATCCACCAACCGTTCCAATTCCGTTTTCGTCGAACCCGCCAGCGGCTTCCCCCGCAAGGAATCCCAGCCAAAGGCGAGGGTCGTCCCGGGCCAGAAATTATGGCAGCGTAAACATTCCGCCCGGCTGTGAAATCGCCACGTCTGCTCACGCACGCCTCCCGGAGCCGCCGCGTCCTGAACCTTGAGGGCCAGCGTGTCGCCCTTGGCCCCGACGAGGTCCGCGTCCGTTTGCGCTTCGTTCCACCGATAGGTATAGGCCTGCCAGCCTTCGCCGTCCTGATGCAGGATCTGCGTTTCCAAACGACGCCGGCTCCCCGGATCCCCCGCCACCATTTCCAGCGAGAAGGTTTTGGCGAGGACGGCGTTGGACGGAAAGGCCCACGAAACTTCCGACCACGGATGTCCACGCGCCGTCGTCACCACGGATTCCCCCGGCAGCGCGAGCCATCGTTGCGCCGTCGCGTGATCCGCCCACATCGATGCCGCGGGCTGGTATTGCACCACGCCCGGCGACGGCTTCTGCGCGGCAACCTCGGCGAACAATCCCGTCTCGCTCAGGCGACGGGGAAACCCGACCGTTGCTGGCCGGGCGTCATTGCGAATCACCCGGTAAATGCCGGATTCCGGTTTTCCCTCGCGATAATCCAAAACCAGCATGTCACCCTCCACCGAGCTGGCGAAACAAACCACTTTCAGCGTTGTGTCGCAGATCTCGCGGTGCGCAGTCATGCGGGTTCCGTCGTGGTGCAGCGCCCAGATTTTCCCGGTTTCCCAATCGCCATAGAGATAGGCTCCGCGCAATTCCGGCAGATTCCGACCCTCATAGAAACAACCACCCGTGATGCTCGCGGCTTCGCTATGCGGAT
This sequence comes from Verrucomicrobiota bacterium, assembly GCA_043732975.1. Taxonomy (GTDB): domain Bacteria; phylum Verrucomicrobiota; class Verrucomicrobiia; order Limisphaerales; family UBA9464; genus CANIZL01. The sequence continues at coordinate 9,298 of JAYTHD010000278.1, read as the reverse complement.
GCGCGATCACAGGTTCGGAAATCGGTGTGGGGGCGACGGTATCCGGGTGCACCAGTTGCGGTCCTTCCACACGACTCCAGCCACCATTATATCCAGCCGTGACCCGATGGATCGTCTCCCACAATTCCCAGCCCACATCACCCACCCACAAGGCGCCATCCGGACCAAAGCTGGTCCGCCATGGATTCCGGAATCCATACGCCCAAACCTCCGGCCGGGCGCCCGGGGTGTTACGGAACGGATTGTCCTGGGGAATCCCATAGTTCCGTCCGTCTGCGGCGACATTCACATCAATGCGCAGAATGGAACTCAGCAAATCACTGATGTCCTGCCCGGTGTTCAAGCGATCCGGCGGATCGGGCGCCTCGGAATCTCCCGTGCTGATGGTGAGCATGCCGTCCGGACCGAATTTCAAACTGCTCCCGTCGTGACCGCCGCCACGCCAGAAGATCAACGGCAATTCACTCGCCAGATTCAATTTCGGCGGCGAGGTCGGCTCAATTAGAAACCGGCTGACGCGTGAGCCATCGGCCGTAGCCTCCTCGGTCTGATAGGCGATATAAACAAAATGATTGGTGGCGAATCCCGGATGAAACGTGAATCCCAACGCCTGCTTGAAAGGCCGCGCCGCGCCGGTTGCGTCCTTTGCCAGATCGCCCGCCACCTCGATGGTCTGGACATCGGGCTGGTTGGCGAATGACTGGAGCGGACCGTTGTGTCCCAGCACCCAGTATCGACTCGTAACCGGTTCCCAGATGAAATCCACCGGATCCAAAAAGGCCAGTCGGGGGAAGGCCCGTTCCACCCGGCAGAGCGCGGGAGGTTCCGGCGATCCTTGAATTTTCGATGCCACCCAGGGCACCCGGGGCGATACGCCGTGGGCGACGTAAGCGGCCAGGGCCATCACACCTCCGCAGATCCAAGTCTGCCAAGCGCCAGCGATTCGGTTCGATTTCATACTTGTCCCAAGCGGTAGGCCCGATGGGCATTGCTCCAAAACACCTGCTCCGCGCTGCCCTTGACCGCGAGATAGTCGCGCGCAATCCCCACCACCGTGGCCAGCGAGGCAAAGCGGGCGCTGACCGGCCAGTTGGACCCAAAGACCAGCCGTGCGGGTCCGAAGGCGTCCCACAACACATCAAAGGTGGGTCGATAGAATTCCACATCCCGCGGTGCCGTTCCATCCACACGTCCGGAGCCTTCCACGTACCCGCTGAATTTCATGAACACATGGGGATGTCGCGCCACCGCCACAATGTCCCGGATCCAGTTCGGGTTCGGCGGTCCGCCGTTGATGGGCACGTTCGAGCAGTGATCGATGACGATGCGCAGGTCCGGAACCTTGGTCGCGAGATCGGCGACCAGCGGCAACCGATCCGGTCCCACCAACAGGTCCGCCGCGAGACCGCGCTGGCTCAGCAGGCGGCAATCGCGCAGGAAAAGTTTCTCGTCAGCCCGCGCCGGACCATCCCAGGTTCCGATGCGAATCCCGCGAAAACGCGGATCCGCCCCGTCGCGCGCGAGCATTTCGGCGAAGCCCGGTCGCCCCGGCTTGAGGTGTCCCACCAGCCCGATGAGGAACGGGAACCGATTGGCCAACGCGAGCACCCAGGCATTGTCCTGCTCCCACGCACTGGCTTCCACCACCACCGTGCCCACAATCCCGAGCGGCCGCGCCAGCACCTCATACTCCGGCGGCAACACCGGGCGATACAGCAGCGGATCGTCCGGTGGTGGCCACGGAACACCCGCGGGCCGGGTCGGATCGTAAAAATGCGTGTGCGTGTCCAGGATCCGGCCGTTCCCCGGAGGCACCTTGCCCACCCGATGGGACTTGGGGGCTGAGCTCTGACAACCCGTCTCGACCAACGCACCGGCTGTGGCCACCATGCCGGCACCCAAAAACTCGCGTCGTGAAATCATGAGCGAGTCTATTCGGCGTCCGTGGACCCGGCCAGTCCGGATATTTTTGAGCACCATGTGCATCGCCGGCTGTCCTCGACCTTCCCTGAAAAAGGACCGGTGGGACAGGTCGCCGCCGACGCGGCGGACGTTTTCGGAGCGCCTGGCTTCCAGCCGGCTTAAACGCCACACACATCGCTGCAGTCCCAATTCCAGCACGACGTCCCGCAGGTCCTCGGCCGGACTGCTTTGCACAGGCGATAAGCCGGTTGGAAACCGGCGCTCCGGCCGCGCAAGCACGGCTTTGCCCTTGGGTCCAGGCGTATCGGCACTCCAGCGACACTTCCAAAGAGTTTTGACCGCGGATAACACGGATGACGCGGATAGACTCGAAAAGTGGGGTTCCGTATCTGCGTTATCCGCGCCATCCGCGGTTCATTTTCTGAATGTGTCGCATTAGTGTTAGTCCGATTTCCCAGGGAAAGCTGAGCCGTTCGTCGTCGCACCTCACCCCATGGCGCACCGGACTTGCCGGACCTCCCACCAGACCGTGAGATTGCGGCATGCTGATAGTTCAAGTGCAAGTGCAGGTGCGACCCGAATGCGTCGCTGACTTCATTTCGGCGACACTGGCCAACGCGCGGGCCTCCGTGCAGGAACCCGGCGTGGCTCGTTTTGACGTCCTGCAGCAAGCCGATGATTCCTCGCGCTTGGTCCTGATCGAAGCGTATCGCGATGAACGCGCCCCGGCCGCCCACAAGGAAACCGCCCATTACGCGATTTGGCGCGACACCGTGGCTCCCATGATGGCCGCACCCCGCACCAGCCAAAGGTATCAAGCGATCCATTTTCCCGACACCCAACCCGGCTCAACTACAGGTCAGCCGTGACGCCAGATCATTATCACCGCCGACGTCGGTCAGACGCTGTTCGCGTCCCTGATGCAGGTAGGTCAGCTTGCGATGATCCAGGCCCAGCAGCGACAGAATCGTGGCGTGGACGTCGTGCATGTGGACTTTGTCCGTGACCGCCCGCAGCCCGAGTTCATCGGTGGCCCCGATGATCTGGCCACCGCAAATGCCCCCACCCGCCATCCACAGGGAAAATCCATTGGGGTTGTGGTCCCGACCCTTTCCGCCCTGGGTGGTGGGCGTTCGACCAAAGTCTCCCGACCAGACGATCAGGGTTTGATCAAGCAGTCCGCGCGCGGCGAGATCCTGCAGCAGGGCGGCAATCGGCTGATCCACCTTGCGGGCCTGGCGCAGGGTCCCTTCGTAGGCATCGTCGTGATGGTCCCAATCCTTGCTGTCGCCGCTGCCCGAGATGACCTGCACAAAGCGGACACCCCGCTCCACCAGTCGCCGCGCAATCAGACAACGCGTTCCAAAATCGCGCGTCGTGTCGTGGTCCAGGCCATACAAGCGACGGGTGAGTTCCGACTCCCGCTGGATATCCACGGCTTCGGGCGCCGCGGATTGCATGCGGAAGGCCAGTTCATAGGCGGCGATGCGGGCGTCCAGATCGGACCGCCCCGCGTTGGCGCCTTCGCTGTGCCGTTGATTCAACCACTGGGCGAGATCCAGCATGCGACGCTGCTCCGCTCCGGTGATGCCCGGGGGACGGTCGAGGTAAAGAATGGGCACACCCCGCGATTGCACCGGTGCCCCTTGATGAATCGCCGGCAGGAATCCGTTCCCCCAGCACGGTGTGCCGCCCTTGAGTTTTCCGTCCGCTTCGGCCAGCACCACCATCGCCGGCAAATTGTCGGCCTCGGTTCCCAGCCCGTAGGTGATCCACGCCCCCACACTGGGATAGCCGAGGCGCGACTGGCCGGTGGTTAGCATGTATTGCGCCGGCGAGTGATTGAAGGCGTCGTGATAGCAACTGCGAATCACCGCCAGCTTGTCCGCCTGCAACTGAAGCTGCGGGAAGGCCTCGGAAATGGGAATGCCCGACTCGCCACAATTCCGGAAGGCCAGCCGGCATCCCAGCAGCGGCTGCTGGGTGACATCCGTGAATTGGGCTTCAATTTTTCCAAAGCTCGCCGGCATGCGTTCCCCGTTGAGGCGATTCAACAGCGGCTTCGGATCCAGGGTCTCCATCTGGCTCGGCCCGCCCGCCATCATCAGAAAAATCACGGACTTCGCCCGGCCAAAGAAATGGGGAGCGCGCGGGGCCAGGGGATTGACCGCAGTTGCTGGTCGCGTCGCGATACTCGCGGCCCGGGCTTCCCGCTCGAACAGATCGAGCATCGCCCAGGCACCCATGCCACAGCCGACCTGACTCATCCAATGGCGGCGGGAAATCATAGATTATGGGGTGAAGAATTAAGGAGTGAAGATTAATTCATTGGTGTTCAGCAAAGCCAGACAAAGCTGTTCCAAAGCCGGACGAAATTCCCCCGATACTGCGGATACCGGGGTTGCCTCCGGATGAGCCACGCGAAGCAGTCCCAGGACCTGTTCCCGTTCCGCCCCCGCTGGGGATCGCCCGTAAGCGAGCCGCCACGCGCGATCGATCAGCCGCTCCACCGGCTCGCCCGCACACTCCCGCAGCAGCCGGTCCGCGAACGCCAGTGCCTGCTCGCGCACCAGCCGGCTGTTGAGCAAGGTCAGGGACTGGTTCGGCACCGACGTCGCATCGCGCAGACCACAGCTGGTGATGTTGTCCGGGAGATCAAACGCGCTGAGCAGCGGAAAACGAAACGAACGCCGGATCAACAGGTAGACGGCTCGGCGACGGGATTCCGTCGGCGTATTTGCCGGCCACTTGAGAAAATTGCCGATCTGCTCCTGGTCATCCAACGGCGGCGCCACCGAAAGCCCGCCCATTTCCAAATTCAGATTCCCCGCCGTTTCCAATAGCAAATCCCAGATCACTTCCGCCTCCAACCGGTGGGCGGGATAGCGCGTGAGCAGACGGTTTTCAGGATCTCCACGGAGCGCATCCGTGTCCGCCACCGACGACATTCGATAGGTGCTCGATAGGAGAATCAGCCGGTGGAGGCGCTTCACATCCCAACCCGTGGCCACGAACTGGGCGGCCAGCCAGTCCAACAATTCGGGATGTGTGGGGCGTTCCCCGCGCACACCGAAATCGTTCGGCGTGCGGACCAGTCCCGTTCCAAAATGCCATTGCCAGATTCGATTGACGAAGACACGCGCCGTCAGGGGATTCTCCGGCGAAGCGATCCAGTCCGCCAACACGGTGCGCCAGCGATGCGGATTCTTCTCCAAATCCCGTTGGCCGGCACCGAGGCGCATCGGTAAACCCGGCTGGACGGCATCGCCCGGATGCTCCAGTTCCCCGCGCTTCAGCAGGTGCACGGGCACGGGCTCCGGACGGTGGGCCAGCACCCGCACCGGGAGGGGCGAGTCCACTTCGGGCCCCGGCGCCGACGCTTGCCGCCGCGCCCGCACCCGCTTTTGTTCCTGCTCGAATTCGGGAAGCACATTGTTCAGGGCCGCCCGGCCACCCGCTTTCTGCTGGCCTCCGAGGACATCAAATTGATCGCTCGCCGCAAAGATCGCCTGGAGCCCGAAGTACTCCTTCTGAGACAACGGATCGTACTTGTGATCGTGGCAGCGGGCGCAACCGGCGGTCAGCCCCAGGAAGGTCGAACAGGTCGTGTCCACCGCGTCCGTGAGTTGGTCATACTCGAGTTTGCCCGGCACCATCCCCGACTCCTGCAGGACGGGACCAACCGTGAAAAAACCCGTGGCCACCGCGGCCTTCCCGGCGCCGGAATTCATTTCATCACCAGCCATCTGCTCCCGTACGAAGGCGTCGAAGGGTTGATTGGCGTTGAACGAGGCGATCACATAGTCCCGATAGCGCCAGGCGTGCCCGAAAAACAGGTCGGTCTCAAATCCACCGGAGTCGGCGTAGCGCGCCACATCGAGCCAATGCCGTCCCCAGCGTTCGCCATAATGCGGATTGGCCAGCAACCGGTCCACCACCCGCTCGTAGGCATCGGGAGTGTGATCCTGGAGAAACGCCTCCACCTCCGCTGGTGAAGGCGGCAGTCCGATCACGTCGAGCGAGGCCCGGCGAATCCAGGTCCGGCGCGACGCTTCGGGCGCGGGCTTGAGGTCGGCGGTTTCCAGCTTCTTCAACACAAACGCATCCACTGGCGTCCGCAGCCAATCCACCCGGGCAATCGTCGGCGGAATTCCGCGGGCCAGCGGACGAAACGCCCAGTGCTCGGAATATTCGGCGCCTTCCGCTATCCAGGTGGCGAGGCGTTTCACTTGTTCAGGATCGAGCCGGGCACCTTCCCCGGGGGGCGGCATCTGCACTTCGGGATCCAGCGAAGTGATCCGTCGCAGCAATTCACTGCGATCCGGCGCCCCCGGCCGGATGACGACGCGTCCCTTCCGTTCCGCCACGGCATTTTCGCGCACGTCGAGTCGGAGCCCCGCCTGGCGCGGGCCCGGGTCCGGCCCGTGGCAACGGTAACAGCGGTTGGCCAAAACCGGGAGCACGTCCCGGCCAAAGTCCACAGTCTCGCCGCGGGCGCTGAGTTGGGCGAACAGCCACCACGCCCAACCCCATCCCGCCAGCCAGATCGCCCGTCTGCGCGAACTCATTCCCATGCCCGTTCCATCCAAATCGAAACCACGCTATGGCTCCCGGGAACCTGCGGCAAACGAAGGATTCATTCCGCCGTCCAAATTCAAGGCTTCCAAGCCAATCCCTCATCCCTCATCCCTCATCCCTCATCCCTCATCCCTCATCCCTAGCCCCTCACCCCTCGCCTCTCGGGACCCCAACTCCGCGACCGCTTCAGCCTTGCGTCGCCACCACCGCGGCATTGAAGGTCCGCCCATGCGATGCGTAGATCGACCCACCGGGGTGTCGTTTTGATCGGATCTGAAATCATCCCTGATGACCAGCTACACCACAAAATTGAGTGAACCGCAGGCGGCCGCCCTGGAGGCTCTGGTACGCGCCGGTGGCTACACCTTGCGCGAAGTACCGTATGCCCGTTTCAGCGGCGCAAAAAAGGATCATAACGTCACCTATTACACATCGGGCAAACTCGTGGTGCAGGGCAAGGGTACCCGGGAGTTCGTTGAATTTGTTCTGGAACCGCAAATCCTCGGCGCCGCCAAACTGGGTTATGAAGCCGTTCTCGACCCCACCCTGCTGGACCCGCGGATCGGCGTGGACGAATCCGGCAAGGGTGATTTCTTCGGACCGCTCTGCATCGCCGCCGTGTACGTCAATGAACGCGTCCTGTCGGCGTGGCAGGACGCGGGGGTGCGGGATTCCAAGAGTGTTTCCAGCGATGCGCAGATCGGCAAACTGGCCCGGTTGATTCGCGACACCCCGGGTTGCGTGGTGGATGCCGTGTGCGTCGGCAATGAGGCCTACAACCGGATGCACGCGAAGAGCGGATCGGTGAACCGCATCCTCGCCTGGGGCCATGCACGGGTGATTGAGAATCTACTGCAGCAGGGGGCGCGATTGAATCCACCGCCGTTGCGGGCGATCAGCGATCAATTCGCGGCGGAAAAGGCCACCGTGGAACGGGCCTTGATGGATCTCGGCAAACAGCTCGAACTGGTGCAGCGTCACAAGGCGGAAACCGATCTCGCCGTCGCGGCCGCCTCCATCATCGCCCGGAATGAGTTCGTCCAGCGTCTCGCGGCGCTGGAAAAACTGTACGGCCTGCGACTGCCGAAAGGCGCCTCCGCCGGCGTCGAGGAGGCCGCCCGGGAATTGGTCGCCCAGCACGGGCCTGACACGCTTTCCAAAGTGGCCAAGATGCACTTTCGCACGAGCTACCGGGTGCTCGGACTTCCGGAGCCGGAGAAAGTGGAATGGAAGCGGCGCTGATTTCTCCAAACACATCCGCGCCAGGTCAGTCTCGCACCTTGGACTGACGGGCTTTCATCGCCGCTGCCTGCCGGACCGAGAGCGACTCCGCCGGGTTCAGTCCCGCATCCCGCACCTTGGCGTGGAGCGCCGCCACCTCGATCAGGCGCGCCAGATCGCGTCCGGGCCGCACGGGGAGTTCCATGTACGGAATCTTTTGTCCCATCAACTCCGTGAACCGCTGCTCCAACCCCAGGCGCTCGACCTCCTCGATCCCATCCCAGGGCAGCAACCGCACCACCAGATCCACGCGCTTCTCCAACCGGATCGCCGCCACGCCGAAGGTGGCCGCGACGTCAATGATGCCAATGCCCCGCACCTCCATCAGATTGCGGGTTACCTCGCCGCTCGAGCCATAGACTTCGTCGCCATCCTGCAGGCGCAGCTTGGTGATGTCGTCCGCGACGAGGGAATAGCCGCGTTCCAGCAATCCGAGCACCGCCTCACTTTTGCCGATGCCGCTCTCGCCCTGGATGATCACCCCGATGCCCTGGATGTCGGCCATGCAACCGTGGATGGAACCGCGCGGGGCGAAGAGTTCGTCCAGGGCGAGCGTCGCCTGGTTGATGAAGCGCATGGTCACCAACCCCGTGCGAAACAGCGGCACCCCCGCGGCCTCCGCCTCGTCGACAAATTCGGTAATGGTGCGCAGGTGCCGGCAAATCACCGCGCAGGGAATGCTGGTGTGAAACAGGTCGCGGCAGCGGAGCGCCCGCAGGGCGGGATCCAGCGAGCGCAGATACGCCGTTTCGACATTGCCGATGACCTGCACCCGTTTCGGGGCAAAATACTGATTGAATCCCGCGAGTTTGAGGCCGGGACGATTGACGGTGGGTTCGCGGATGATCCGATTCAGCCCTCGTTGCCCGGCCAGCGGACGAAGGCCCAGCAGCGCACCGTGGGCCTGAAAAAAATCGCCCACCGTGATGGTTTTGACATCGGACATCACCCCAACAAAGCACGGGAGCCGGCCGGAGCCAATCCCGTTGGCGTCGGAACCCGGAGGAGTCCCCGGAAATCGTTCATTCTCCTCTCCGCGTGAGCCTTCCAATCCGCCGCAGAATTTTGTCCCATACCCGACCCCGGAGACGCACTCGATGCCGGGTTGCTCCGGACGCCGCCGCCCACCAAGTTTCGACCGGATGAGTTCGTGTGCATCGTCTGTTTCGTCTCCTGTCCGAGGCGGCCTTTCCGCCTCCCTGCCCGCTCCGGTCGCACCGGTGGCGCTACACCTATCCCCACCCCCGCGCCCGCGGCTTCCGGCGTGGCTCAAGGTATCGCTGCCGGCTTCCAGCGCGTTCACCCGGACCCGCTTGCTGCTGGAGGATCTCAAACTCCACACCGTCTGCGAAAGCGCCAAGTGTCCGAACCAGTGGGAATGCTGGAGCAAGGGCACGGCCACGTTCATGATCGCCGGTGATCGCTGCACCCGCGCCTGCGGCTTCTGCGCCGTCAGCACTGCCAAACCGCTGGCCCTCGAGGCCGATGAACCCCGGCGCGTCGCCGAGGCCACCCA
>JAYTHD010000277.1:0-6372 GCA_043732975.1 Verrucomicrobiota bacterium | reverse complement strand
CCCAGATGAATAGTTTGTCCACCCACCCGGAAGGTCCAACCGAGCAGATTGACCTGGGCCTGCACCATGGATCGGGCGCCCACGATCATGGACAAAACGAGCCCTGCCAACTGCGACAGTCTTCGGGGCGTGATCCAATTTTTTGAAAGTTGCATAGTTGCCATTTTTCAGGGTCGTTTTGTTACGAGAACCAGCCACCATAGTGAGTCACCGACATGTCCATCACCGCCACTTCCGGCCGTTGCCGGATTTTGCTGGCATGCAAGCAGGCATAATAGAGGAAAAAATCCTGATAATCACCATACTCGGCCGCGAGTTCACGACGCGCCGTCTGCGCGCTGGTCGCTTCCGCCCGGGCAACGCTCGCCGCGTGCATGGCAAACACCATCCCGTTCCCTCCAATCTGATGTCGGCTCAACAGGTGCATCCGGCCCGAAAGGCTTTCCTGCTTCGCGAGCGCCAACAGGGGTGATTCCATCCGTTGACCCCGCCCTTTTATCAGCGACATGCCGACAAACTCAAAACTCCCGCCGGGCGCCAACCGTGGCCGAAAATCACGCAGGATCTGCCGGACCAGTATCAGCCCATCGCGCCCGCCATGACGGACGGAGGGAGTCTGCACCTTTCCCGGCATGGGAACCAGCGGCGGATTGAACAGGATTTGATCCCAGGTCTGCGTGCCCTGCTTCGCAAACTCCTCGGCCCGGGCGTTGACCAGGGTCACCCGGTCGCTGAGTTGGTTGAGGTCCAGATTGACTCTTTGCACACCACACGCCGCAGCGCTTTGCTCGACGGCCGTGACCCGGTTTCCACGCTGGGCCGCGTACATGGCCTGGATTCCCGGTCCGGAACAAAGGTCCAGAACACTGCCATTCCAGCGCGGCGTCTGATATTGTCCCAAAGCAATGCTGTCCTCACCCAAGTAGGCGAAAGGCTCGCCAGTCACCTGACAGAAATAATACAAGCCACGGTGAATCACGAGGTGAAACGAATTGCTTTGCAGACTGTTCCCCTCGGATTTCAGGATGCTGGCTTCGATCAAATGTCGGGTTGCCTCCGCTCCCACCACCCGTGTCGCCTGCGCCAGCGGAACGGCTTCACCCAAAAGAAACAAGGAGACCAGAAGCTTAAGCGGCGTCCGCAATCCGACCGCCGCCACCGACCAGTCCCGATACCGCATGTTCATCTCTCCAAAAAAGAGATAAAACTGGGAATACCCCGACTCGTAGAGTGTTTGGCGCAGATTCTTCATGCCAAACGTGGCAATCTTGCCTTGAGATCCGACATAAATTGGTCCGCCTCACTGGGGCTCACCAGGACCCGTCCGCCAATGGTGCCCAACATGATGGCCTTGGATAGATCCGATACATAGGCTCGAAACTGCCCAATCTCAGCATGGCGAAAGACGCCCAGAAACGACCACAACCCGCCACTTGCGAAAACGCGGAGCGAGCGCTGAATGACTCCGCGCCCGGATTCCGCCGAGGTAATGTCCGCGCAGGGAATCACCCGCCGACCGAAGCCATACCGAATGACCAATTCCTTGCTGTCGAGGTCATACCCGTGAATTCGAAACGCCAGACCGCCAACACCCAGGACTGATACCGTCAACGCGGTGATCCAGAAGGCGAACGTCATCGCCGGCGCGCGGTTCCGGGAGGCTGCGGCCAGAAGGGCGACACTCACCAGCACAACATAGGTGGCCGCCGTGAGCCATTTCACGGAAGTCCCCATCCTTGCGCGGTACGTTTTCATTGGACCCTCGACTCAGATTCAATTTCCGACCCGTCACCCCATCGAATCACCGCCCGGCCCGAGCCATTCCGGCCGCCGAAACGCGAAATTATTCTTCGCCATGAAGCGACCCAGATCATGGCCCAACGCGTCATCCTGCCGTTCCGACCCCAGATGGGCGCGCACGGCGCTGATGAATCGGGTGCCCGAGCCCCCTTCCACGCGGTCGCTCTTCTCAAACGCGGCGTACGCCCGCCTGAAATCCACTCCCAAGGCGTCCCTCATCGCATGACGGACCAAATTCGACTCCGCGACCCGCCGAGCCGTTTCCCGACCCAGGTGATCCACGATTTCAGGAAAATAGTTCATGACCCGCTCGGCCACGAATCGCGACTGTCCCGCCCCATCCTGACAGTCCAATGCCGCCGATTCCAAGGCGGGAAGATCACCTTCCGGTTTCAGCCCGAGAAAGCGGCATTCAAACCAACCGCTGAGCAGCCAGTCAAAGGCATCCGATGGCGTCGGCGGCTGAGCGATCAATTTGAAGGCGACCGGCCGGGCCTGACCTAAGGCATCACAGGGGTCATGGAGCGCGCTTCGCCGCGGATCATAGACCAAAAAGCCGTGCGCGAAGGGCAGCTTCTGCTGTCGCGCGCTGAAAAAGGCGGATTGGCAAAAGGAATCCAAATCCCCGTCCACCACATTGAAGACCTGCCCCTGATAGCGAAATTTGATGAAGGTCGGCGGCATCTCCGGCGTGGAGACGGGCTCGGCGCCAAAGGCAAACAACTCCCGTTTTGTCCGCGTAAAAGAATCGAATTCACCGATCAAATTGATCCAAGCCGGCTGGCCCCCGCAGATCCTAGCCATGACCGGCGCTCCAAAAAGCTGGCATCCGAGGCTTTGCTTTTCCAGGAAGGCCAGCAACTTCTGCTCCGCCTCGCCCAGCGCCAGTCGGAGCCGGCGCTTCGGAGACTGCCGATAGGTCAATGATTGCGGTATTGCGTCCGCCCGCCATGCACCGCCGGCGATCAGCGGAGCCACCGCCATCCGCGCAATGAAATCTCGTCTCTTCATAGGTACGACGCCTTAAATGCTCCAATTGCCATAATATCGTTCGGAAAGATCCAATAACGTATGCTTCGGCCGGCCGGAACTGCGCATCGCCGTGGCCCGCATAAAATGGACATGGGACATCCTTCGATCCCCAAAATGATTTACCAGCGGTTCCAGGACATTGCGTGTGGTGGCCTTGGTCCGGTACTGCAGGAAAGTCAAAAGATGTCCAAACAAAGGGATTCCTGGCTCGAGACTTTGCCGACTGGAACAGACCGCCGTCAGGCTCAATCCCGCCGAATCCGCCATCGCCTCCAGTTTCGGCCAGACGCTGGTCACCTTTTCCTCGCCGTACAGCAGGCAGGTGAATCCAAAGACGCCACGGGCAGCCAATCGCGGCGCGACGAATTGGAAGCACTTGGAAATCTCAGCCATTCCGTCGTCGCCCCCCGGGCAAAACATCTCGTTGCCGAGTTTTTCCGGCAACGCCCAGCAGGGAATGCGGGCCAGCGCCAGATCAAAAACGGCCCGCGAGGCGGCCTTCAATTTCCGCTCGATGTGAAGGGCCGAAGTACATCCATTCAAACCCCAATTGGCTTTGATGAATTTGGGATCCGCCTCCGGACAAACCATCGTCACCTTCCGGCGCGGGTCATGCCGCAACCCGATGCATTCGATTCCGCCCCCGGAATACACCGACAGGCATGACTCAAATTCCAGGCTCGGGATCGTTGAAATCACCGCCTTGGAATCCTCGGACAGCATCGAGCGCGGCTCGGGGCTGATCTCAACAAAATAAGGGTTCCCCTGATAACTGATCAGCACGGATTTCTCCAAGGACAAACCCGTCTTGGTCGCGCGCCCCAAGCCACTCTTCAGGAGCACAGCCACCGCCTTGGTCCCCAGAATTCTCACCGCATCGACCTTGGAAATCGTCTTCCGGCACAACAAAAAGTGCCAGATCTTGCGGGCGTCGTCGGTCAGGAGGTTAGCCACGAAATCCCAGTCCCAAACACGCAGATTGCCCTCACCAAACGTCCGGTACGTCTGGAGGAACCCCAACGGGGTCAGCGCTGCATTCAATTCCCGCCAGGCGGCATTCATGCTGGGATGGCCGCGACTGCACGCATTTTCCGCATCTTATTGACGGTGCATACTTCCTTGTAGGCCGCTGTGCTCGTCTCGAACTGGGACTCCGCAATCGGCTGCGCCAGATTCATGACGTATTGCTTCATGAGATCCGCCATGAACGGCGGGGGCGATTTCATCACGGCGGCCACCACCTTGGCATCGTGATACATGCAGCGGCACACCTCACAGATATGAGCCGTGTCGTCAAATTGGGGGATCGTGGGATCCAGCTTGCGCGCGTATCGTAACACGGCATCCGGACCCTGGAGGTGGATCCAGACCTTGAGGAAATCATTGGGTGCCGCCCGCAGAATCTCGCCCAGCGTCTTTTCCTTGAGTGAGCCGAGATGAAGCTCCTGAATCTCCTCCAGAGTGAGCCCGCAGCAACTCACCACGCTTTCCGTCGGAGTGATGGCGATCACCTTCAGGATGGTCGAGCAGCCGCCCTGGCGCCCGTTGCTCATGTCCTGAATATACTCGCGGGAATAGGAAAGCTCCTTGTCCCCATTAAAACGCATCCAGGGGGAGTTCTGGATGATCACTTTTTTCGCCTCGAGATAAGGGCGAAACGCCGAATCCCCCACGAAGGATTCGAAATCGAATTTACTATCCGAGTGCAACTCCAGCATGATGAACACCGTCAAACCCAGATCCGCCGCTGCCATGGCGGCGTTGCGGACGTATTCCGGGCGGACATAGGCCATATGAGCGTCGCCAGTGGACAGGTTGGCTTCCCCGAGTCCACGGCTGACCAGCGATTCCAATCGGCGGCGGGCCACCTTGGGACTCGTCGCCCAGTAGCCGTTGGAAACGAAACGCGACTTGAATCCGTTGCGGCTGATGGTGGAAACAACGTCATCCAGATCCTTGCCCAGAAGAAAACATTCGCCGCCGGTGAGCACGACCAACTTGAAGCTCTTGATTTCCGTCGCCTGCTCGATATAGCGGTGAATGTTGGCCACCGGGATGCTCGGGTGGCCGCGGTCGGGCGTGCAATCAAAGCAACAGTGATCGCAGGCCGCCGTGCAGCGGTGAGTCGTGATGAGCGACAGTGTATGTGGGCTAACGAGCATGAAGGGGGAGTGGCGAAGATGTCGTTCCGATGGAGAGCGTGTTGGGTCCGTAGAGCGCCGGCCAGCCCGCCGCAAAAAAACAGACGGCCGCGGCGACGAAGAGGAAGACTGCGGCGGCAACGTTGATATAGACACCGATGTTGGCCGCGGCGATCACATTCAGGCCCACACCGACATTGGCAATGATACCCACATTGAGCAGGATGCCCAGATTGACCAGGATGTTGCAATTGACGGGCGAAAGGCTGGGACACCACGAGGAAACCAACTGCATGCGATATTCGCTGCTGAACCGGTGATCACCGAGGAAGTGCCGGTGATTCCGCTGGCTGAGCAGCCAGTGCTGCAGGAAGAAATCCTGCGCATCCGGATAAAGTTGCGCCAGACCCATCGACATCGAACTGGCCTCCTGGTAGAACTTGGCCAGCACCTCAGGCTTGGCACCCTCGCTGCTGGCTTGGGCCAACTGCTGGGCGAGCATGGTGTTGAGTTGCTTGAAGCGGCGGTCATCCATCATCATGGCCACCTCCACGGCGCCCCGGGGAAGTTGGTGCTTCTTCTCGTAAGCCGCACGCTTGGTCGCCGAATACCCCACCCGGGCGATCAGTTTCTTGCGATCGGACTCACTCTGGATGGAGCGGAGATAGTCGTCGACCGCGAACAGATTGATCTGACTCAGCGTTTCGTCGACGGAGACCGGTATTTCAAATCGTTGACTCATAAGATCAGGCGCCCTGCGCTCGGAGCATACGGAAATGGAGGATGTCCTTCTTCAAGGCTTCATCGAAATTGATGTCCTGGCGGGCTTGTTCCACCGGAGCAAATTGGGGTAGTGCGGCAAGTACCTCCGATTGGTTGGTCGACAGCGTGGTCCAGGTCGTATTTTGGACCAATCCCATGCGCGTCTGCTCCATTTGCGTAATCTGAGGCCGATTGTCATACCCCAGGACAACGGAGATGTCGGAATTGGCCGGTCCGACACCCAGCTTCTTCGGATCCAAAACCATCAACCATTCCGATTTTCCGTTTCGCTGCCGCAGCGACCTGGATTTTGAAGCATTCAAGAGCACATTGACCTGGGTCAGGTCTCCCAATGTCGCCTGAACAAACGCCTCGTAAACAATGATGGAACCGTTGGCCAGATAGATACTGGAATCGGGAAAATTGATGTAGCTGACGCCGTCAATCACCTGAAACAAAAAGTGGGATTCAAACGGCTGCTTGGTTCGGGTTTCACCGCGATACCGGCGCTTATTTTGCGCGTCAAGATAGTAATAAAGCGTCGACGAGGTCTCCATGTACCTCCCCGCGGTATCCACTCGCACCTGGTGGAAGGGATTGTCTTCCCACCACTTGTTCATGAGCGCCAGCAACGCCA
>JAYTHD010000276.1:0-6302 GCA_043732975.1 Verrucomicrobiota bacterium | reverse complement strand
AGGGTGGCCTTGACGGCCTTGGCGAGGATTTCTACGCCGCGGAGGAGTTCCTGACGGGCGACCTCATCGAATACGAGTTGTTTAGCTGCCATAATCTATTGGAATAATAAATGGAATGTTGTGACTGAACGGTGGAGGGGCGGATTATTGGAGGATGGCGATGAGATCATCCGCGTTGAAGATCTTGTATTCCTTGCCATCGATCTTGATTTCGGTGCCGCCGTACTTGGAGACGAGGACGCGATCGCCGATCTTGACCTCGAAAGGCTGGATCTTGCCATCTTCGTCCTTCTTGCCGGTCCCGAGCGCGCGGATTACGCCCTCAGACGGTTTTTCCTTGGCGGAATCGGGAATGATGATGCCGCCTTTTTTGACTTCCTTCTCTTCGACTTGCTCCACGAGGACGCGATCGCCGAGGGGTTTCACATTGAGTGCCATAGTACTGAACTAGTCTCTTGGATTAATGTTTACTGCGTGATTGCTGCCAACCGCCCAAGCGGCCGGCCAAAGTTGCTTAGGCCTTCTTGTCGTCCACGACATCGGCATCGATGACCGGACCGTCGTCGCCTTTTTTGGCGCCGGGATTTCCCTGGGCGGATTCCGCACCAGGCGCCGCCGCCGCTTCCGGGCCGCCGGGACCCGCTTGAGCACCAGCCTTGGCGTACATTTCCGTGCTGGCCGCCTGCATGAGCTCGTTGATCTTTTCCAAGGTGCTCTGAATCGCCTTCACGTCGCTGCCCTTGAGGGCGTCCTTGGCGGCGGTGATCGCCGTTTCAATGCCCGCCTTCTTGTCGCCCAGTTTGTCCCCGTTTTCCTTGAGGAACTTCTCCGTCCGATAGACGGTGTTGTCGGCCTCGTTGCGGGCCTCGACCTCTTCGCGCCGCGCCTTGTCGGCCTCCGCGTTGGCTTCGGCGTCGCGCCGCATCTTCTCCACTTCGTCCTTCGACAAGCCGCTGGAAGCTGAGATGACGATCTTGTGGGATTTGCCGGTGCCCAAGTCCTTGGCGCTGACATTGAGAATGCCGTTCGCATCAATGTCGAAGGTCACTTCAATTTTCGGCGTGCCCCGGGGCGCAGGCGGAATGTCGGTCAGATCAAACTGCCCGAGCAGTTTGTTATCATTGAACATCGGACGTTCACCCTGACCCACGCGAATCGTGACCGCGGGCTGATTGTCACCGTAGGTGGAAAAGACTTCCATCTTGCGGCTAGGAATGGTGGTGTTCCGCTCAATCATCTTCGTAAACACCGAGCCGGCCGTGTCGATGCCGAGGCTGAGCGGCGTCACGTCGAGCAGGAGGACATCCTTGACTTCACCCTTGAGCACGCCGCCCTGGATGGCCGCGCCGATCGCGACGACTTCATCCGGATTGACGCCCTGATGCGGGGGTTTGCTGACGAGGGAGCGGGCGGTTTCGACCACGCGGGGCATGCGGGTCATGCCGCCGACCAACACCAGTTCGTCGATCTTGTCGGGCGTCAAACCGGCGTCCTTCAAGCAGGCCCGGGTCGGCGTGATCGTCCGTTCAAACAACTTGTCGCACAGCTGTTCCATCTTCGCGCGGGACAGCTTGGAGCTGATGTGCTTCGGCCCCGTGGCGTCGGCCGTGACGAACGGCAGGGAGATGTCGTATTGTTGCGAACTGGAAAGCGCGATCTTGGCCTTTTCCGCCTCCTCCTTGATCCGTTGGAGGGCATCCGGCTGCTTGCGCAGATCAATGCCTTGCTCGCGTTGGAAATCATTCAGGATCCAGTCGATGATCGCATTGTCCCAGTCGTCGCCACCCAGATGGGTGTCGCCGTTGGTGGCCTTCACCTCGAAGACGCCGTCACCGATCTCCAGAACCGAAATATCAAACGTGCCGCCGCCCAGATCGTAGACCGCGATCTTCTCGTCCTTCTTCTTGTCCAGTCCGTAAGCCAGTGAGGCCGCGGTGGGCTCGTTGATGATGCGGAGGACGTCCAGCCCGGCGATCTTGCCGGCATCCTTGGTGGCTTGCCGCTGGGAATCGTTGAAATAGGCCGGCACCGTGATGACGGCTTGGGTGATCGTCTCCCCGAGTCGCGTTTCTGCGTCCGCCTTTAACTTGGCGAGAATCATCGCGCTGACTTCCGGCGGGCTGTAGGTCTTGGTCGCGCCGCCATCCTCCACCTGAATGTGGGCATCCCCGTTGGCTGCCTTGACGACCTTGTACGGGACGCGCTTCACTTCCTCAGTCACCTCGTCGAATTTGCGCCCCATGAAGCGTTTAACGGAATAAACGGTATTGCGGGGATTGGTGACCGCCTGGCGTTTAGCCGCCTCGCCGACGACCCGTTCGCCGCTCTTGGTGAAGGCGACAACCGAGGGCGTCGTGCGCTTCCCTTCAGAGTTCTCCAACACCAAAGGCTCGCCGCCTTCCATCACGGCGAAGCACGAGTTCGTGGTACCGAGGTCAATGCCGAGAATCTTTGCCATATTTTATTCGAAAAAGCTAATGCCCTCACTGCAATCCTCAGGCCGAATGGCAGTCCCGGACTCCTTTCGTTGAAAGCCCTGTAAAAATCGCTTTTCCCAGCCCCGTCGGCCCGAAGGGGCTGGCTTCAAAGTGTGACAATGTGGGACACGCAGTGTCCCAAACCCGGCGCAGTAGGGCGTCGGGGGAGGTGACCTTAATCCGGCGGGGCGGACCGATCACCACCGGCCCTGGCCGCCGTCGGGCAACCGGGCATTGACGGGCCAGACCAGATAGGCAGTCTGCTGCGAATGCCGCCAGGCGGCCCGAAAGGTGTCCCGCTTGACGGCACGTTCGACCCGGCTCAACCGGACACCGGGGTCATCGATCAGCACGTCGCCCTCGGCGGTGAAGCCCCGGACCACCACCAGATGGCCATCGCCAGGTTCGGCCGCAGGACGTTCCTTCAACAGAGCGTAGGACACACTGGTGGCCACCGGGAATCCGGCTGCGATCCAACGTTCCAAATCGGACACATCGGCCAGGCGGGCGACGGCGGATCGGAGGCCGGGTGTTTGTCCGACAAACGCCATGTTGAAGGCCCAATTGCCCGTGCCCGGCCAGCCAGGATCAAAAACGCCCCGCGCCGTCTCCGGAACCTCGGGGAGCGGGAAGGCCGGCCTCTGCGCGGATTGCCACCAAGCCAGGAGCATGGTCACGGCGGCCGGACTGCACCACGACTGGACACCTTCGGGATACTCGGCCTGGGACCGAATCGGCACGGCCAGGCTCCGGCCCCAGGCCATCGGGAAAGGCGCCACTTCGGTCCATGGCTCCCGGGAATCCAGCAGGCTGACGGCGAAGTGTCGAAAATCCGCCACCGTCGTTCCCGGATGGGCGGTCAGGCGGGCTTGCACTCCTTCCGCGGGCTGGAACAGGCGGAGGGTGTCGGTCAACACCCGCCCACCCCGAAGGACGCCGCCTTTCCAACTTGTCCGAACACCAAGGTTCGTATCGCTGCACCAACTCCCCAGGGGAAACCACTCGTTCGATTGCCCGGGACCCACGGCCCGCAACTCAATCGTCCAAGCCGAGCGCTCGGCGACGTTCCAGGAAGGGACGGCTTCATCCCACCGGAAACCAGGACGCCAGATCGGCGATTCCCACTCGGTTCCGCGGGGGGTGTTTTTTGGACTCCAGCCGTGCAGCGACGGGGAACGGAACATCCGCACCGGCGGCAAGGCGGCATTCGGCGTGGCGGTGCGGCAGCCAGTCCATGCCAGACTGATGGCCAGCAGGAAGAGAGCGAAACCGGCGCTCGGGATTCGGGGCGGACGGGAATGGTTTCGTCGACTCCCGCCGCCGCCGGTCGTTGCCCAAAGGGCAGGGGAATTCCGGGCTAACACGACAGCAACACGTTCAGAAAATGAACCGCGGATGGCGCGGATAACGCGGATACGAAACGCCACTTGTCGAGTCTATCCGTATCATTCGTGTCATCCGCGGTCAAAATTCTTTGGAAGTGTTGCTGGGGTGCTAATTCCGAGTCGCCGCCAACTCCTCCTCGACGTCGACCAATTCCTGGATCTGGATGAGAAACCACCGGTCAATCTTGGTCAGTTGGTACACCTCGTCGAGCGTGAATCCGGCGCGGAAGGCGTGGCGGAGGAAGAAGACCCGATCGGCATTGGGGACGCCCAGCCGGCGATGAATCAAGTCCCGGGGAAAAATCGCCCGGTCATCCACCATCTCCGCGCCGATGCGCCAGGGCTTGCCGTCGCCCCCGAGTCCACTGCGGCCGATCTCCAGCGAGCGCAGGCACTTTTGAAAACTCTCCTTGAACGTCCGGCCGATGGCCATGGCTTCCCCGACACTCTTCATCTGCGTCGTCAGCGTCGGGTCCGCCTGCGGGAATTTCTCGAAGGCGAAACGCGGAATCTTGGTGACCACGTAGTCGATGGTCGGCTCAAAGCTCGCCGGGGTTTCGCGCGTGATGTCATTGCGGATCTCGTCCAGCAGGTAGCCCACGGCCAGCTTCGCGGCGATCTTGGCAATGGGAAAGCCGGTGGCCTTGGAGGCGAGGGCCGAACTGCGCGAGACCCGGGGATTCATCTCGATGACGATCATCCGGCCGTTCTCCGGATTGACCGAAAACTGGATGTTGGAGCCACCCGTTTCGACGCCCACCGCCCGGATGACGGCGAACGAGGCGTCGCGCATGATCTGATATTCCTTGTCCGTCAGCGTCTGGATCGGGGCGACCGTGATCGAGTCGCCGGTGTGGACGCCCATCGGGTCGAAGTTCTCGATCGAGCAGATGATCACACAATTGTCCGCCCGGTCGCGCATGACCTCCATCTCGTATTCCTTCCAGCCGAGCAGCGATTCCTCGATCAGGATTTCCGAAACGGGTGAAAGGTCGATGCCGCGCTTGGCGATCTCCTCGAATTCCTCCCGGTTATACGCGATCCCGCCGCCCGTACCGCCCATGGTGAATCCGGGGCGGATGATCAGCGGGAAGCGGCCAATGCGCTCGGCCACCAGGCGGGCTTCCTCGATCGTGTGCGCCGTCCCGGAGATGGGCACGTCCAGACCGATCTGCAGCATCAATTGCTTGAACGTCTCGCG
The DNA here is from genome assembly GCA_043732975.1 of Verrucomicrobiota bacterium. Classification (GTDB taxonomy): domain Bacteria; phylum Verrucomicrobiota; class Verrucomicrobiia; order Limisphaerales; family UBA9464; genus CANIZL01. Next base: position 1,239 of record JAYTHD010000276.1, on the reverse strand, counting down.
GTCTTCGCCCTTGGTGATGGCCTCGGCCGTGGCGCCGATCATTTCCACGCCATGCCTTTCCAGAATCCCGCGTTTATGCAGGGCCATGGCGGTGTTCAGCGCGGTTTGCCCGCCCAACGTGGGCAGCAACACCAGCTTGCCCCGGGGCCCCAGACGTTCCAGTTCGGCCTTTTCCCGGATGATGATCTTCTCAACGCATTCGGGAGTGATGGGTTCGATGTACGTGCGCTCCGCAAATTCCGGATCCGTCATGATCGTGGCCGGATTCGAGTTCACCAAGACCACCCGGTAACCCTCCTCGCGCAGGGCCTTGCAGGCTTGCGTGCCGGAATAGTCGAATTCGCAAGCCTGGCCGATGATGATCGGTCCGGCCCCGATGATGAGGACGCTGTGGATATCCGTGCGCTTAGGCATTGGCGAATCGTTCGTTAAAACCCCGGGATAAGACACGCCCGGGGCGAACCCGGCAAAGAAAGTTATTGGTCAATGCGGACGCGCGGCCGTTGAGGCGACTCGCAGAGTCGCCGTCCGCCGGAGCGCCGGCATCCTGCCGGCTTAAACGCCACACCCATCGCAGATGCCCCAATTTCAGCAAGGCGTCCCGCAAGCCTTTTGCCAGACTGCCCTGCGTTGGCAGATTTCAGTGGACGGAATTTCGCTGCGAACGTCGGTTGAATTCGCTGGCCCGGTCTGACATCCTGCGGCGAAATCATGAAAAGTGATCCGGAACTTTCCGCCAGTGGCAACCCCGTCTACCGCCATGAGTCACCCAAATCCTCCGGTGACCTCGCGTCCGGCGACTCGGAGAATATCGAACGTATCACGCAGCACATCGAAACGCACCTCGGACCGGTGACCACCGTGTTTCATGAATTGGTCTCCCCCGTCGTGCACATCGATATCCACCTCGTCAACCCCACCGAAGACCGGCCGTTTTACACCCTCGTCACGTCGGGGATGAGTGACCGCCCCATGACGGTACCCGAGGGCTCGGAAAGCCTGCGTTACGCGGAATTGGCGATCTGTCTGCCGCCTGATTGGCTGATGGATCCGGAGGATTGGAGGGATCCGAACCACTATTGGCCGATCGAGGCCTTGAAATTTCTCGCCCGGTTCCCCCATGAGTATCAGACATGGATCTGCTTGGATCACACCATCCCCCATGGCAATCCGCCGTCGGTCTATGCCCCGAACTGCCCGTACTCGTGCGCCCTGATTGGCCCGGTCAGCACCGCTCCT
>JAYTHD010000275.1:0-6522 GCA_043732975.1 Verrucomicrobiota bacterium | reverse complement strand
TCCCTGGAATGCCGGGTGGACGCCGCGGGCAGCCTTTCGACCATTACCCGGTTTCTCTACGAAGTTGAGAAGGACCCCTTGGGCATGAAGGTCGATGTGGTGGAGCTGAATTCGCGAGACAACGCCGGCGCCCAACTGAGCCTGGGATTGCAGGTGAGCGGCCTAGTCCTGAATCCCGCCGAACGCTCAGCCCCCTGATGCCGGCGTTCGGATCCGGGCGTTTGAGAATCTCGCAATCATTCGTAGCCAAATGCCTGTCGCCGCGGTCTTATCCTCGAATCGCATGAGAGTCTGGACATCACCTGCCCGCCGAGTTGCCGCCCTGCGGCCGCTCAGGACGCATTTGTCTGGCGGGAGCGCCGCCGTGCTGGTGGCCGTACGGCTGGCTCTGGGCCTTTTCGGCAGTGGCAATACGGATTACAGCGTGGGCGCCGAGTCCGCGAAGCCGGAGGCAAAACCCGCGGACGTCGCCATCGCAACCAACGTCGCCGCCGCCCGGCCCGAATCCTCCGGAACCAATCTCAGCACCAAAAGTTCCTCCGCCTCGACCTCCACCCGCGGGTCGACCAATGCCCCGGCGGCAAAATCCGAAGGTAAATCCCAAGGCAAATTGGACACCACTCCGAAGGCGCTCGCTCTGGATTATCCATCCTTCCGCATGGTCAGTGAGCGGAATATCTTCAACGCCGACCGCACCCGCCGCACCTCTCGATCCTATGGCTCCGGTCCCCGCCCGCCCGCGGTGCAGGTGACCAGTGTGTCCTTGGTGGGCTTTCTGGGTTCGCAGCAGGGGGATCGTGCGTTTTTCGACGGCAGTTCCAGTACCTATCGGAAAGCGGTCAAGGTCGGCGAGACGATTGGCGACTTCAAACTGAGCGCCGTCAGTCCGAATGGCGTGGTTCTGGAAACCGGCGAACGCAAAATTTCCTTGAAGATCGGTGAACAACTTCGGCGGGAAGAATCGGGTCCGTGGAAGACTTCGGAAGGTCCATCCACGGCGGCCTCCAGTAGTACGAATTCCAGCCCGGAAACGGCCGAAGTGACAGCGGCGGACGGCGATGGCGCCGCGCCCGCGGAATCTGCCGGTGGAAACAATGCTGCGGCGGACGACGTCCTGGCGCGGTTGCTGAAGAAACGACAACAGGAAGAAAATAAATGAAACCCTCCATCACCCTGGGATTTGCTCTGGGAATATCGGCCCTCCTGTCCGGGCGCCCACTGCTCGCACAGGCCCCCGCGGCCGACGCCAAGCCGGAGATCGCAGCCGCCGAGCCGCCGCCCGTCACCGGCAGCTCCACCAACGCGCCGGTGTTTGATCCCAACGCCCCACTGCGCCTTAATTTTCGGAACGCACCGCTGGAGCTGGTCCTGAATTATCTCAGCGAGGCCGCCGGCTATATCATCGTGCTCGAGACGGAAGTGCGCGGCAAAATTGATGTCTGGAGCAACCAGCCGGTCACCCAGACGGAAGCCTTCAATATTCTGGATACCGCCCTGAGCAAGAACGGCTACACCGCCCTCCGCGATGGACGCACACTGACCATCATCAGCAAGGACAACGCGAAACGCCGGGAGACGCCGGTGAGGCGCAGCAATGAGCCGCAGGACATTCCGAAGAACGAGGAGATCGTCACCCAGATCATTCCCATCCGCTACATCACGGCGGCACAACTAACCCAGAATCTCACCTCATTACTACCGACGGGCGCCGAATTGAGCGCCAACGAGGCGGGCAACGCGTTGATCATGACCGGCACCCAGGTGGGCATTCGACGCATCGTGGAGATCGTCCGCGCCCTCGACACGTCGGCGGCCGCATCCACCAGCATCAAGGTTTATTCCCTGCGCTACGCGGACGCCAAGCAACTGGCCAGCTTGATCAAGGATCTTTTCGCCCCGGCAACCGGCGGAACGGGCGGCAACAATGGTGGCGGGGGCGGGGGCGGTTTCGGAAATCGGGGAGCCGGTGGCTTTGGCGGTTTTGGCGGCGGTGGACCCGGTGGCTTTGGGGGCGGCGGTGCCGGCGCCGGTGGAAATGGCGGTGGCGGGGGTGGCGGTGCCGGCGGGGGGGGGAATTCCCGGGCGGCTAATTCCCGGGTCACTACCGTGGCCGACGAAAACAGCAATTCACTGGTCGTCAACGCCCCGGAAGATGTCATCCCGGAAATCGATGCCTTGGTGGAACGGGTCGATCGCGACATCCAGGACGTCACCGAGGTCCGGGCGTTTCATCTGAAGCACGCGGACCCGATTGAAATGGCCGACCTCCTGGCCGGACTTTTCCCCGATGAGACGGCGAGTTCCACCACCGGTGGCGCCAATGGGGCCGTTCGCTTTGGCGGTGCGGGGGGTGGTTTCGGGGGATTTGGCGGCGGTGGTGGTGGCGGCGGACAGAACGCGGCCAACGCCAGCGCGCTCGCCAAAAAGCGGAGCAAAGTGCTGGCCGTGCCCGACCAACGGACCAGCTCGGTCATCGTGAAGGCAGCCCGCGATCTCATGGGGCAGATCTCCCAGATGATCCAACAGCTCGATTCGGATCCGGCCCGCAAGCAAAAGGTCTTCGTCTATCAGCTCGACAATGCCGACCCGTCCGACGTCGAGCAGGTCCTTCGTTCTCTGTTCGAGAATTCCCAGAATCAAAACAGCAGCTCGCGCAATTCGCAGACCCAGACCAGTGCCCTCAACACCCGGGCCACCCAGCAAGGACAAAACAACAACCGTTCCAGTAACACGGGCTTCGGCGGTGGGGCGGGTGGTGGTGGCGGAGGTGCCGGCGGAGCTGCCGGTCGCTAGGTCGATGGCTGAATCCAGATACTTCCCATGAAATCCCTTTTCACTTCCGGCCGACCGTTCCCACTTCGCGGAGTGTCACTCCTCGCCCTGGCCCTCACGGCCCTGGGCCCTTTCCAATTCCAGTCCGCCTACGCCCAAGTCACCGGCGGTGGCGGTGGCAACGCCGCCCGTCGCAGCGGCTCCGGCAACAATACCCGCCAATACCCCAACAACACCCAGGTGGGCGATGCGCAGATCTCCGTCGATGTCGGGACGCGAAAAATAATTGTCGTCACCGACGATGAAACCAACCTGCGCATCAAGGATGTCGTCGCCAGCCTCGACAAGCCCCGTCCGCAGGTGTTGATCAAGGTCGTTTTTCTCGAAGTCACTCACAACGACGCACTGGACTTTGGTGTGGAGGGTGGCGCCTCCCGCCAGTTGGGCAACGTCGGTACGGGTGCCTTTGCCAATTCCTTCGGCATGTCGAGCCTCGGTACCGGCGCCTCAAACATCGTGCAGAACTCGCTCGGACAAAACGTCCAGAACTTCTCCCCCACCCCTCCCGGAGCCGGCCTGTACCAGATTTTCGCGAATGATTTTCAGGTGACCCTCCGGGCCATTGCCCAGGCCGGCAAGGCAGAGGTGCTCTCCCGCCCCTCCATTCTGGCCCGCAACAATCAGCCCGCGACCATCAGCCTCGGCCAGCAGGTGCCGTTGGTCTCCAACACCCGGTTCGATGCCGTCAACGGCCAGATCAACACCGTCACCTACCAAAGCGTCGGCATCATCCTGCGGGTCACCCCGTTCATCACTCCCGATGGCATGGTGGAAATGATCGTCTCGCCGGAAACCTCCCAATTGGCGGATCGTTCCCAATGGGTGCCGATTTCCAAGGACGCCCTCGCGCCCGTCATCAATTCCCGGATGGCCGACACCGTGGTGGTCGTGCCGGACGCCCAGACCGTCATCATCGGCGGCCTGATGGAAAATCAGATGACCATGTCGGAGAGCAAGATTCCGGTCCTGGGAGATATCCCCTGGTTGGGAAATGCGTTCAAGCGCAAGCAGAAGCAGAACGTCAAAACGGAACTGATGATCTTCCTGACGCCGTACATCGTTCCGGCCGCCACGGAGCTCGCCGCCCTGACTGCCAACGAGCGGTCGCTCTCCACCCTGAAACCCCGCTCCATTTCGGAACAGGAGTTGGACCGGGTTTTGAACAATCTTCCGACCAAGGGTGCACGCCCCCCCGGTGCCGGCAGCAATCCCAAGACGGCGCCCACTGTTCCTCCGGCCGACACGGTCTCACCGGCGCCGACCAAACCCACCTCCGATTCAAAGGGATTATTTGATCGACGCTAGGCGCGGCGGCGCAAGCTTCCTTTCCTGAATAGAGACTAAATATCGCCGGCTTCATCGCCTGCGGTATTTTTTTCGGACCCGGGCCATAGATTCATTCCGCGACGGCCTGCAATCCCGGCTCCGCCGTCATTGGAGCCCGGCGCCCATCTGCATGCCGTTGGGACCGGTCGTATCCTCCGTCGGAAACCAAAAACGCTTCTTCTTTTCGACCTCAACGCTCTGCTGTTTCCGCATCTTTTCCACATGAAGATCGGACATTAGATAATGCCCGCGGTCGTTGTGCCGCAGGGAGAGGGTGTGATCGCCAAAGGTGGGACCCGCCTGACCGGAGTAGTCATTGGTCGCCATTAATGCCTCCATGTACATCATCGTCGCGGCGGGCGAAACGAACGCCCCGATATCATTGACATGGCACAGTCCGCAATTCATCGCGAAGCTGTAATCCCGCTTTGCATGGGCATTCCCAAAACTACTGTCCGGCGCAACAATCTTCTTCCGCGAGGCCATCTCTCCTTGATCCGTGGGACAAAGATAGACCGAGCGGCTCCGAAGATACGGATAGAGTGTGCCCGTCGTCAGATCACCCACCTTAACATAAAGCCAGTCGCGGAACGATGGCAGATGTCCGTGATGATCCAGAGAATAGGTCATCGATCCCAGCCCCAATTGACGTACGTTGCTGGAACAAATGACAGCGCGCCCCGCACCCTTGGCGTGCGCCAGACCTGGCAGCAAAAGTCCCGCCAGAATGGCGATGATCGCGATGACCACAAGCAACTCAATTAGGGTGAATGCCAGGGAAGCGCGGCGTGCCATAAAAGTAGGTAAGGCACTATAACCATGGCGGCCAAAAAACACAACGCTTGAATTCGCGCCCAGCTGCGATCCGATAATCTAATAAGTCGAATTCACAGAAGTACCGCGGAGGGAACGAGATGGCTTCACCCCACGATCCCGGCGGAGCGTCGCTCCGGCCGTAAATGCTCGTAGCCAGCGGTCATCCGCGTCTGTCCGCAGTTCCACCCCTGGATTCCAGGATCAATGTGCCGTAACCGTCGTCGCCTCGTTCAAAACGGACCCTCAGCAACCGAGTTGGCGATCCGCAGTCGAAAGAACCGGGTTTCCCCGGCCCCACCGGTCCACGGTGCGATCCCGCGATGAAGGTCGCTAATCGTACCATCGGAATTCTCGTGCGATTCGTGCAACACCAGATCGGCATCCGCGGAATGCCATGCCTTCAGATCCCGACTCGATTCGATACCCATTGTCAAGCCAAGCGCCGCCGGATTGCGTCGCAACGTGAGGGTTAAATATTGGTCCGCGACCCCACTCACCAGCAATGACTTCACCGCGGCCTCGGGGCGGTTCGCGGAGTTTGGATTCAACGGATCCGAGCCGGCAAAAAACTCCAACAGGTCACTCAAGCCATCGCCGTCGGCATCGGCAGTGGCGCCCCCGACAAACCGATCCGCACCCGTCCCGGAGACACCAGGCGTGCCACCCGACTTCGCACTGCGAATCCAATTGTCGGGATTGGCGGGATCCCCCTCCCGGATCGGATCGATCCGCACCAGACTATAACCTTCTCCTGTTCCCACCGCCGGCCACGGTGTCTTGTCGTTGAAGCGGAATTCCTGGATGACCCGACCGTCCTTCGCGGTCAGCGTCAACGTTTCGCCCCCGTTGTTCAGTTGACCACGATATTGGCCGGCGATCCGGAAGCCTGGTACCCGCGGATTGCGCAACTGAAAGGCGCGGCGATCCGCCACCACCACGACAGACTCCCCAGGCCTCAACAACCGTGCCGGCAGGGAAGCAAAATCAAAGTCGAATTCAACGCCGACCGAAAACCGGACCCCGGACATATCGACGGACGAGGTGGACCGGTTCAACAACTCCACAAACTCACATTTTTCGGAATCCACCACACCCGCAGCCCGTTCCTCCGGCAGGAGCGGCATTGGTTGATAGAGGATCTCCGAAATTACTACATTTGACAAACTGGCTGGCTGGGATTCCCGGAAAAATGAAGCCGTGGCCAGGGGCGACCATTGATTAAGAGCGAACAAACGGGCGTTGACGGTCACGGACGATTCCACCACCAGCGGCTTCCTGAAAATCACGGCCCCGGGACTCACGGCGCCTCCCGGTAACCGGGGATCCGAATTGTCCAGTGTGTAATACAGGACACCTGTCGGATAGGTCGCATTCGTGGCAGTTCTGGAAAAAGGAATCATGGTCAATGCAAGGGGGGCGCGAATGACGCCGCCGGGGTGACTCAGCGCCGGCGGACGAAAAATGACTTTGCCAGTACGCATGCTTTGCTCATCCAACCACTCCAGGCGGGCCCTCAACCAGTTCTTCATCGAGTCCACCTCCGCCTGC
>JAYTHD010000274.1:0-4360 GCA_043732975.1 Verrucomicrobiota bacterium | reverse complement strand
GGGTTCGCCCAGGATCTCAATTCCCCAGGCACGGGCCGCGGTCACACCATGGCAAAGCTCGGCGGCATGGAGCAGAGCCTTGGTCGGCATGCAGCCCCGTAAAATGCACAACCCACCCAATTCGGGCGCGCCGTCGATTACCGCCGCCTGGACGCCTCCCGCGGCCAACGTCCGTGCCGCCGCATAGCCCGCACTGCCCCCGCCGACGACGATTGCATCAAAATCAAACCCTGCCATCGGCCTCACAGTGCGGGTAAACCAAGCGAAATCGAGAATCATTCCACCGCAAAACCCGCCGTCGAGTCGATTCGGCAACTCCTCATCACTTGGGAAACTGGCCTCAACGCGGCGCGGTGAGCCCACAGGATTAAGGGGTGGATCGGTTCTCCCGGGCCGGCGGGCGAAGGCGTCGGGGAATGGGAGCGCACGCGCCGTTCGCCAGGCCGTTTCCAAAACGACTTGATTTCCCGGCGGCCCTGCGCACCGTTCCCCGTTCCTGCCGGTGTGAACTTTCATCTCCGCTCCACCCTTCGCGGTAAAAACGGCTCTATTGATTGCTCAAGACGCCGCAGTGGAGCTGTGCCCGGAGGTCCCTGGCCCTCGCTCGTACTCCTCTCCGCCCTGGTGTTCGCCGGCTGCCGCTCCTCCCCAGCGGTCCAATCGACGTCCGCCGATGCTTCGCGACAACAAAAACGAAACCTGACGGCGATGGAATCCGTCATGGGCCGATTGCCGGGGGCCGAGCGGCGCTGCCCCCTGGATGTTCGCATCGAAAGCGAAGTGGATCTGGGGTACTATGTCCGCCAGTGGTTGACCTATCAGAGTGAGCCGGGGGATCGGGTACCGGCCTTCCTGCTCATTCCCAAGGCCGCTCTGGGGAGCCACGCGCGACATTTTCCGGGCGTGCTCGCCCTGCATCAGACCCATGCGGCCGGGCAAAAAGTCGTGGTGGGTCTGGGCAATTCTCCGGATGACGCGTATGGCGTGGAATTGGTCGAGCGCGGCTGGGTGGTCCTGGCCCCGCCCTATACGCTGCTGGCCAACTACCAACCGGACCTGAAGGCGCTGGGCTGGCCAAGCGGGACCTTGAAGGCCGTTTGGAACAATCAGCGCGGACTCGACCTGCTGGCGGCGCTGCCGTTTGTCCGCACCAATGGGTTTGCCTCCATCGGCCATTCCCTCGGCGGGCACAACGGCCTCTTCACCGCGGCCTTTGATCCGCGCCTGCGGGTGGTGGTTTCCAGTTGTGGCTTCGATTCCTTCCGGGATTACATGAACGGCGACCCGGCCGTCTGGCGTCCGGAGCGCGGCTGGTGTCAGACCCGTTATATGCCCGGTTTGGCGGCGTATGCCGGCCGACTGGACCAGTTGCCGTTTGATTTTCCGGAGGTCCTGTCGGCGATTGCGCCGCGGGCGTTGTTCGTGAACGCGCCCCGGCACGATGACAATTTCCGCTGGCAGAGTGTGGATCGGGTGGTCGAGTCCGTCCGCGCCCAGTACGCCGCCGCCGGAGCCAGCGACCGGCTGGTGGTGCATCATCCGGATTCCAAACATCGGTTTCCACCGGAGGAACGCCAGGCGGCCTACGAATTCATGGAACGAGCTTTGAACCCGGGTGCCGGCGTCCACCGGGCCCAAGTCATCCCGCGGCCACATTTACCGCAGCCCCTTTGAACGCCGTCAATGCGAGCGTGAAGCTATGAGCACGGAATTACGCGATCCCAACCCGGATCCCAAGGCCAAGGGCCAGCGGAAACGGGTCCGAAAGAAACGTTCCAGCAGCGAGAATTTCATGATGCTGTCGCGGGAACGGACCACCTGGTCGGACTTGCTGAAGACCGATCGGAAGTTTGTGGCCGTGATCTCCGTACTTCTGATCATCGGCGCGTTGGGTCTGGTGCTCCTGCCCCGAGTCTGGCGGGCGACCCCTTCCGGCGTTTATCCGGTGATCCGGATCAATGGTCTGGAAATGCTGCGCGTCAATCTGGCCACCCGATCAGCCAATGCGGCCGAGGCCCGCGGGGATTATGAGGCGGCCCAGGAAGGGTGGCGCCGCGCGATGGTCTTCAATCGGGCCGACGTCACCGCCCGGCGCCGCTATCTGGGGCTCTGTGTTTTGCGCGAAATCCCGGAGACGGATCCCGAGGTACTCCGGTTTCAGATCCGACAAGCCGCGCTGTTGTTGGAGGATCCGAGTCACACCCTCGCGGATGTGGAACTCTCGGCGGCCATCTATCACACGGCGGAACTGGAAGAGGGCGCCCTACGCCTGCTGAGCCCGGTACCGTTGGATAAGCTGTCCGCCGGCGGGCTCGCCACGCTGGCCGGGGTGAAGTTTCAACAGTTCCAGTTCGACGCATTTCGCCGGCTGGTGGACAGCCAGCCCCGGCTCACCAATGCGGTGGTCCGACTGCAGCGCGCCGCCGCGGAAATCATCGGTGGCCTTCCCGATGCGACCCACGCCTGGGAGCAACTGGATGCCGGGTTGTCCGTGCCCCTTCTCGCCGCGCTCACCGCACATCTGCAATTGCTGACGGCCACCTCCCGCGGGGACGAAGCCCGCTTCAATCGAGCCTGGGCGGAATTGGAAAAGACCAAGGCCCTGCGCCCACGCGATCATATCTTCCGCTGGCAATTGCTGAGCCGATTGGGTCGCAGCGAGGAATCCACCCGGCTGGCGCTGGCTTTCGATCTGACCCCCAGTACCACCTACGAGACGGTTCAGATCATCGGGCAACTGGATCGGCTCGGGCTTTCCGCCAAGGCCATCAAATACGGCGAGGCGTATCTGGCCCGGCACCGCTTTGATCCCATGCTCTGGCGTGAACTGGGACGACTCATGGTCCGGTCGGCCTTTCCGGAGGACCTGGTCGGATTCGCCTCCGAATTTGCGCGCCTCGAACCGGAAGAAGAACCGCAGCCCGGTTTTGCGAGCTTTTGCCTGGGAGTCGGTGAACACAAACTGGGCCACACCACCCGCGCCGAAGACGCCTTCCAGCAAGCCACGACGGGAACCAACCTGATCCGCGAGCCGATGCTCGCCCTCGAGTGTGCCGACACCATGCGGCGCCTCGGCTATCGGGAACCGGCGGAGCGGCTGGAGCAGGCGGTGGCGAGTGAGCAGGGGAATATCCCGGGTTTCTGGGAACAGGTCCAGCTGGCGGCCCGGGAGGTGCGATCCGAAACCTGGTTGCTGGACGCCGCCCGGCACGAGTACCAGACCCAGTCCACATCGCCCGCGGTCAAGCAACGCTATCTCGAAGCCCTGCTCCTCAACCGAACCAACGTCACGGAGGCCCTCACACTGGCGACGGCGTTCTATCAGGCCGAGCCGGGCGGCATCGGCCAAAGGGTATCCCTGGCGCGCGCCCTGGCCTTGCAATCCCGTTGGGCCGAGGCGGAACAACTGCTGCACGAGATCCCGCTGGAGGCGTTGCAGAAGGCCGGACCGGAACTGCTCGCACGGTGCCTGCTGGTGCGCGGGGAAGTCCTCGTGGAACTGGAGCGCCGTCAGGATGCTGCGGTGATCCTGGGCGACGTCAATCCGAGCACCCTTTTTCCAGACGAGTTGCAGCGATACCAACTCCTCCGCCAACGCGCGCAATGATCCTGAAAACCCGTGTTGAGGAACCGCAGATTCACGCAGATAATAAACGGGTTCGGAAGGTGAAGCCAACCCGCAAGGGCCGCATCCGGTGAGCGAGTTGTGCTGGGCGTGATTCCTCAAACAATCCAGGGAATGCGGAGTAATCTGCAGTTTTTAGGAGAATCGAATCGCGCCGAAGATCGAGTGTGACAACGACCCGGGAGTCGGAATCCGGGCGTGGTCAGAACGGCATGAACTGCAGGTTCAGCAGGCGGTCCACCAGCCACGCCGTCGCGATCAGGGCGATGACCGACGATCCTAACGGCAGGACTCCCGCCCGATAAAACCGGGTTTTCCGGCAGGCGAAGGCCACCGGGACAAAGACACCGACCGCCGCCAACTGGCCGGCCTCGACTCCGAGATTGAAGCCGACCAGGGGTCCCACCAGCGCCCTTCCCGAAAGCCCGAGTTCGCCCAGCACGTTGGCAAAGCCAAAGCCGTGGATGAGCCCGAAGGCAAACGGCACCGCTACCCGCCGCTTCCAGCCGGTCGGTCGGACGGTGCCCATGGACCACAGGTTGCTTGCGGCGGCATAGAGAACGCTGGCAGCGATGGCGCTTTCGATGAACCGCGAGGGCGGTCGGGCCAGTCCGAAGGCCGCCAAAGCAAGCGTCATCGAATGAGCGACGGTGAACGCCGTGACCACTTGCAGCACCGTTTTCACACACTCCCAGAATCCGTCACGGGGCCGCCAGCCCGAGACGTCACGCCACA
>JAYTHD010000273.1:0-4141 GCA_043732975.1 Verrucomicrobiota bacterium | reverse complement strand
CTCGGCGAGGCGGGCGAGACGAATGACATCGCCGGCCTGCGACCGAGCCTGCTGCTCGCCGTGGCGCGCGATCGTTCGTCGGGCGAACAACGGGCGTTGCTCGACCAGCTCTGGTGTCGCCAGATCACGCCGGACACCCGGCAGATCGAGGCACTTTATCGCGAACTGAAGGCCGACGAACGCTGCCAGCAATTGTTGGAAAGCTACAAGGAAGAGGCGATCCGCTCGCTGGGCGCCCTGGAGCATTCGAGCTTGAAGGGTCTGCTCCGCCGGGTGGTGGGGAAGATCTTCAACGACGTCGAGATCAAGGGCTGGTGCAAGGAACAGGAGCAACGCAACGCCGCCCTGCGCCTGGGCGAAGTCGGTGGCGTGACGGTTCCCGTGTCCGCGGCGTGAGTCTTCGCCTTCAACTTCTCCAGGTCGCCCGCCTCGCGCCCCGCCTGCTGGCGGATTCGACGGATCTCGTCCGTGGATTCTATCGACGCCAATTCAACACCGACGGCGCCGCCTGCGACCGCGGTGGCCGGCCGGATCTGTATTACACGATCTTTGCGCTGGCGGGTGCCCAGACCCTCGACGTTCCCGTTCCGGTGGAGCGGACGGCAAAATGGCTGGAGTCGTTCGGCGATGGCGACGTTCTGGATTTTGTCCACCTCGGAGCCCTGGCACGGTGTTGGGCCGTGGTGGGATTGGACCGCCTGCCGCCGGCACGCCAGCGGGCGTTGCTCGACCGCCTGGAGCAGTTTCGCAAGGCCGACGGCGGCTACGAGGGAGATTCGAAAGTGTCGCACGGAACGGCGTACGGTGCCTTTGTGGCGCTGGGCGCCTATCAGGACCTGGGCCGGACACCGCCGCAGGTGCTCGAGTTGATTCGCAGCCTGAAACGATTGGAGACGCCCGACAACGCCTGGAGCAATGCCCCCGGCCTCCCCGTTGGATCCCTCAACGCCACCGCGGGTGCGGTCACGCTCATCAGCCAATTGGGCTTTCCGGTGAACGCGGCCGTGGGCAACTGGCTGGTGAACCAGGCGCATCCGACCGGCGGATTCATCGCCGTCCCCGGCGCGCCGTTGCCCGACCTGCTTTCCACCGCCACCGCCCTGCATGCGCTGTCCTGTCTGGAACGCCGGATCTCCAGCGGGGTTCATGAACGGTGTTTGGATTTCATCGACACGCTGTGGACCGCGGAAGGCGGCTTTCACGGGCATTGGGCGGACGATCATCTCGACGCGGAATACACCTTCTACGGCCTGCTGGCGCTGGGGCATCTGAGTCTATGAATCCGGCAACGCCCGCCCGCGGGCAGGCCGCGCTGGCCCGCGTCACGCGCGAACTGTTGGCGGAAAGGACCCCGGACGGTCATTGGGTCGGCGAACTCAGCAGCAGCGCGCTGTCCACCGCCACCGCCATCGTCGCCCTGAAGAGCGTGGGCGCGACGGTCGATGCGTCCGCCATTCAACGCGGATTGCAATGGCTGGCCGCCAACGCGAATGCCGATGGCGGCTGGGGCGACACCCTCCGCAGTCCCAGCAACCTGAGTACGACGGCGCTGGTGTGGGCGGCGTTTGGCGCCGCGCAAGCCGATGTGGAATTCGCGCGGACGGTTGCCGGTGCCACGGGATATATCGAAAAAGCCGCCGGTTCCGTCGCGCAGGTGGTGCCCGCGATTGAAGCGCGCTATGGCCGGGATCGGACGTTCAGTGTGCCGATCACGATGACCCTCGCCTTGAGCGGTCGATTGGGTCCGAACGGATGGCGACGGGTGCGACCACTGCCGTTCGAGCTGGCCGCCCTGCCCCGCGAATTCTTCGGTGCGCTGCGATTGCCGGTCGTCAGTTATGCCCTGCCGGCATTGATCGCCATCGGGCAGGTCATCCAGCACCACGCGCCGCGTTGGAATCCCCTGCGCCGCTGGGTTCGCAATCGGACGCTCGCAGTCCTCACGACGTTGCAACCTCCGAACGGCGGATTTCTCGAGGCCACACCCCTGACGAGTTTCGTGACGATGAGCCTCGCCGGCATGGGGCTGGCCGGTCATCGCGTGGCCGAACTCGGCGCTTCTTTCCTGCGCAATTCGGTGCGCTCCGATGGCAGCTGGCCCATCGATACCAATCTCGCCACCTGGGGCACCACCCTCGCCGTGAAGGCGCTGCGACATCAGCCCGGCGCCCTGACGTCGGATCAACGGGGTGTTCTGCGTCGATGGATTCTGCAACAGCAATTCCAGGCGCAACACCCGTACACCGGAGCGGCTCCCGGCGGCTGGGCCTGGACCGATTTGCCCGGCGGTGTTCCGGATGCCGACGACACCGCGGGCGCACTGTTGGCCCTGGCCGTGTTGCGCGAATCCGGGACCACGGTCCCGCTCCCGGAGGAGGAACGACGCGCGGCGAGGGCGGGAGTGGCCTGGCTGATGGGCCTGCAAAATGGCGACGGGGGTATTCCGACTTTTTGCCGTGGCTGGGGCACACTGCCGTTTGATCGCAGCACACCGGAGGTCACCGCCCACGTCCTGCGGGCCTGGAGCGCCTGGCTCCCGCACCTTCCGGAGTCGCAACAGCGCCGCATCCAGGTCGCGGCCCGACGGGCGCTCCGGTATCTGGCCAGGGTGCAACGAGCCGACGGCGCGTGGATTCCGCTGTGGTTCGGCAGCGAGACGGCTCCGGACCAGCTGAACCCGGTGTACGGCACCGCACAGGTGCTGGCGGCCTTGGGCGAAATTCGAGCCACCGGCTGGACACTCGACGCGCCTCGGAAGACCGCCGCCGGACAGTTCCTGCGCCACGCCCAACACGCGGAAGGTGGCTGGGGTGGCGCGCCGGGCGTCCCACCCACCGTGGAGGAAACCGCGCTGGCCCTCACTGCTTTGCTGAATGTCGCGGGCGCGGCGGATGCCGTGGCACGGGGCGTCGATTGGCTGGCGCGCCAGTGGACGGCGGAGGCGCCGGTGGAACCCGCCCCAATTGGCCTCTATTTCGCTCAACTCTGGTATTTTGAGCGACTTTATCCCCTGCTGTTCAGTGCGGATGCCCTGGGCCAATGGCTCGCCCAACGGTCCGATTGAAGGCCGATTAAAGGCCGCTACACCAGCGTGCTGTCGTCCCGCTTTTCGAGTTTCAAGAGGTGCTTCTTCACCACTTCCACCTGCTTCGTCAGCTCAAAAAGCGCCTTGAGCAACTCCGCTTGGGTCGGCGCGTCATCCAGCTTGGGCACCAGCGGATGGAGGGCCGTGACCTGACCGGCAATCTGCAGGGTGCGTTCCCGGATGGCTTGAATGGCGGCGTGACGATCCATGGACGCGAATCTGCTGGGTCCAACGGCCAGGGCAATGCCGAATCCTCACCGGCAAAAACCGCTGGACTGGGGGGCCACCTCGCCGATTCGTTCGCGTTGCGTCACCGCCGGATTTGTTGAAATGACTCGTACTGCTGTCCTGAATGTCGTGGGCTTGACCCGTGGGTTGATCGGGGAACACACTCCCCGCATCCGGGCCTACCTTCAGGCCCACGACAACCGCGACATTGATCCGGCGCTGCCCGCGGTCACCTGTACCGCCCAGGCGGATTACCTCACCGGAGAACGCCCCGACCAACATGGGATCGTAGCCAACGGCTGGTATCATCGCGAACTCGCCGAGGTGCAGTTCTGGAGGCAATCGAATCATCTCGTCACCGCGCCCAAACTCTTCGAAGTGTTGAAGGCGCGGGATCCCGCGTTCACCTGCGCCAAACTTTTCTGGTGGTACAATCTCTATTCGGCCGCCGACTTCTCCGTGACCCCGCGACCGATGTATCCCGCGGACGGCCGGAAATTCTTCGATATCCAATCGTGGCCCTATGAACTTGGCACGGCGTTGAAGTCACGACTGGGCGACTTTCCGTTCGCCGGATTCTGGGGCCCGGCGGCCGGCGTCCAATCGCCGCAGGGCGCACCTGATTGCGTCTCCCGCTGGATCGCCGGGGCGGCCCGGCTGACCGAGGAACGCCACGCGCCGACGCTGAGCCTGGTCTATCTGCCGCACCTCGATTACAACCTTCAGCGTCACGGTCCCACGCTGCCGGGAAGTCGCACGCTGAATCCGGCCATCGTCCCCGACCTGCGCGCCCTCGACCTCATCGTCGGCGAATTGCTCGATTTTTAC
>JAYTHD010000272.1:0-12530 GCA_043732975.1 Verrucomicrobiota bacterium | reverse complement strand
GTTGGTCCAGGGTTCGGACCTGTACAAGATCCGGATCCAGATTGAATCACTTCCGGTGGCCCGTTGGAAATCCTTTTGCTCCGGCTGCGCGGGCCAGGTCTCCAGCCTGTTGGATTTGCTGCAGGGGCGGTTGTCGAAAGGGGTGCTGGAGGCGATTACCCGTCCCGTCGACGGCCTTTTCCCTTCCCCAAAACAGATCAAGCTTTCGTGTTCCTGCCCGGATTCCGCCGGCCTGTGCAAACACCTGGCGGCGGTGATCTATGGGGTCGGCACCCGCCTCGATGAGAAGCCGGACCTTTTTTTCACACTCCGCGCCGTGGACATGAAGGACCTCATCACCGCCGCCACGGCCACGGCGACTAAAGCCGATGCCGCCACGACTGGAGACGGCTCGTTGCAGGGCGAGGATCTCAGCGCGCTGTTTGGCATCGAGATGGAAACGCCGGCAAAAGCAACTCCCAAGTCCACCCGCAAGACAATCAAGACGAGCCCCGGCGCGCCCGGTATCAAAGCGGTGCGGAAGGTCTCGAAACCCGGGGTCGCAGCGCCAGTGATTGGAAAGGTCGCCGGCCGGAAGGCCCGCACGGCGCCATCCGTCTCCAAAAAGAGTCCGACAAAAAAAGCGCGCTGAACCCGGCCCTCGCGGGGACTCGCGTACCACCTTTCGCGTTGGCCTTCGGCCAAAACCGGTGGAGAGTATTCGCGAGCCAGCCTTTGCCTTCCCGAAGCGTGCTTCGTCGGGAGCCACCTGAAGTCGGTGAGCGTCGGAGGGGAACGTTGCCTTGCTCTTTGGTCTTTCGCAAAGCCCGCCGGCCAATCCGACCGGCTACCTATTTGCCTAAATCCTTCAGCACATCCTTCAGCTTCTCCGGCGGGAGCGCCTTCAGCTTGTCGTGCAATTGCTCCAGCGTCAGCTCGGCACCGGCCGCGGCGCCATCGGTGTCCGGCACCTTCATCAACTCGGCCACGCTCCATTTATTCGCGTGATCCTTGGTCTCATTCAAAACCGCCTTCACCTGATCCACCGTGACCGGTCCCGCCTTGTTGCTCCAAGCCTGCCGAATGAACGTGGCCACGAAGGCAATGTGCTCGGGCGAAAGCGTCGCACCCCAGGGAAGCATATTGGGACTATTATACTCCTGCTTGGCCACCGTGATGGGGCCCTCGACGGCACTGCACAAGATCCGCAACAAACGACCGGGACCCGGCCCGGTCACCCATTCGGATTTATCCAGCGGCGGTGTTCCCGGAGAGGCCCCGCCCTCGCCCCTCGCGCCATGACAGGCGGCACAATTCGCGGCGTAAACCACGCGGCCCTCCTTGACCTCCGGCGACTCCGGCGGCCCCACCGGTCCGGCCGACACCAGGCGCCTTGTCGGAATGGCATCGAATTCATTGCCATCAAATCGGCCACCGTAATGGCCCAGGTAAAGCCCACCCCAAGCCACCAAGGCCACGGAACTGACCAGCAGCAGGGTATCCAGCAAGCCGACTCCTTGATCACTCGACCGGCGCAACTCGCTCAACTGGCTTCGGATCAAGTTCATGGTGACTCCTCCTTCACGGGCAACGACGCCTCCGGCAGTTCGACACTCTGGCGCAGGCTGGCCAGATAGGCGGCCAACTGGACCGCACGCAACGAGGGAACAATCTGCACTCCCGGCTTGGGCTGGGATTCCGGCTTTAGATTCAAAGCGAGCGGCGAGGAGGGAAGGTCCTTCAAATTGCGGTGCTCAAACAAATACGGCGCCCCGGGACAGAGACTGGCCGCGTTGTTGGTCATCAAACGGGGATTGTAGAGCCGCAGCAGCGGAAACGCATTCGTGCCCAGACGCTCGCCGAAATTCGCCAGGTCCGGGCCGATCCGTCCGCCCCCCAACTGCGCGGGCGCTTCAAAAATGTAGTCCCGGGCGACCGAACGCCGCAGTCCCCAACGCCGCGCCAAGTCCTTCCCTTCATGGGCCGGACGCACCTGCTGCGTGTGGCATTCGGCGCAACCCTGGGACCGGTAAATGTCCGCCCCCTGCCGCGCCGCGCCGTCGCGCTCCGCCGGCAGATAGCTCACCACCCCCGTGTCATTGGTGGTGGCCTGCGGCGCCAGATCCCCCAACTGCAACCGGGGGGCGATCACCAAGCCGTACCACGACGCGGAGAGCGTCGCGAGAACTCCGAAGAAAATGAGGGGTCCCTGATTCATCCGATTATTTCGTGGCCCGCACCCAGTCACCATCGCCAACCGGCGCGGATTCCTCTTTGATCAACATCGCAGCAAACGGCTTGATTGTGGGCAGATGCCGGGCCGCGAGCAAAACCACGTTCAGCACAAAGGCCGCCTGAGCGGCGATGAATGCGAGCCCACCCAGACCGGCCAACCGCAACCACCAGACCAGCTCGAGATTGGAAGCGTTAATCGCAACGTTTGGCAAATCCAAGTGCTGCCCTTGCCGCCACCCACCCACCAGAGCCGCCCCCACCATCAAAACCAAACCCACCACGGATAATCCGAGGTGGATCGGTGCCAGCGGACAGCGCGCCCAGTTGAATCCGATCATCTTCGGCAAAATCACATACAGAGCCGACAGCAGGCCCAGAAAAACAAATCCCAGCAGCAGCAGATTCTGCAACGCCGCGGTGAACTGGGTGAAATGCAGGATGCGCTGAGCACAGCGCAAGGAAGTCACCGCCGTCAGCAAGCCACCCCCCCAGAAAGCCATCGCCGCCAGCGAAGCCAGTCGCACCGTCGGTTCCCCGTTGCAGCGGAAGAACCCTCCGGAAAACAGATTGATTCCGAGCAATACCACCGGGATGGCCAGCAGAACTCCGGCCACCACGCCCACCGAGACGATCCACGCCGGCACCGGCCCGCCGACCAGCGAGGACGCTCCGGTCCACCCGGCGACCAGCAGCAGACTCCAAAATCCCAAGGACGCCAAGCCCGGACGGGACAGCGATGTGCCCAGGGATTCGCCGCGGAAATAAAGCATCCCCGCCAGGCTAAGCGGCGCGAGGCAACCCCAGAACAATCCTTGGGCATACCAACTCGCCGTCAGCGGAGCCAGGACGCCCCGAACCGGATACCAAATCAGGAACACCTCCGCCGTGGTCAGCAGCCAGGGAAACCAGAGCATGGCCGCCACGACCATCAATTGCGGCAACTGGAGTGTTCCCTTGTTCGCGAGACCAAATTCCGGAAGGATCGCCAGCGCCAAGAACAGGTAGGCACCCAGGAGAATGCCGCCGGCATAGACCGGCAGCTCAAATCCGAGCAGGCCCGTGCTTTCACCCAGAAGGATCCCACCGACACCCGCAACGACACCGAGGTTCCAGAATCCTGACGCCAGCGCCACAACGACGCCCGAGCTAAGGCGGATCTGCGAAAGATTGAAGAGCACCCAAAGCCCCACCGCCAGCCCGGTGGGAACCGCAAAACCATAAATCAACGCGACCCGCGACGCGGCGGCCAACCGGCCGTAGCCAAAGTATTCACAACCGCCCCAGCTCGGCTCGAGCAGGACGAAATTCGCCAGCAAGCCAAGCAACAGCCCGCCCATCAACCACGCCAGTCCGCCCAGCGTCAGCGCCAGCATGGGCAGCCTCAAGGATGCCTCGGTTGGTGTCAGAGGTGCGCTCTTTGGGTTCGCGAGGTTCATGAACTCACTCAAAGCTGGCTTTCTTCTTGGACGCCTCCAATCGATCGAGGAGTTTGGCCCGGCCCGCCGTCGCATCGTCCTTCCATTCGGTCAGCAGAATCTCCATCGCCCGGCCGACACTCACTTGAGCCTTGTTCTCCATGGCGCCATCCACCGCAAATTTGTTCACCTCACTCGCGGTGACGGCTTCCAGATCACGCCGCGCCTGATACCGGACGGCCTCACGTTGAGCGTCCAGCGCCGGGGTGGGATCCTGCTTGACGGAATAGAGCGCCAAACCGCCGATGATGGCGATCGAGCCCGCCACACCGACCAGCCACGCAGCCGCCGCGGGCAGACCTGCACAGCAGCGTTTGTTTGAGCAATTATCGTTCATAGTCGCCGTGTTCAATGCTCCGTGGCCGCTTCTTCACCGGGCCCCGGGATCTCGTGATGGGTGAGCGCCTCCTTGAGCCGCGGATCCTTCAGCGGATAGGCCGGATGCGAACGAAAATTCTTCAGGAATACGAAACCGAGGAAAGCCACCATGCCCGGCCAGCAAAGCAGATCCCACACGCTGAGGTGCAGCCCGTCCGGATAGAGGACCGGCATGATATTGAACGTCATGTCGATGTAGTGCATCAGCCAGGCCCATGCCGCCACCGGGATCATGACCACCAGATTCTCTTTGATATTCTGATTTAACAGGACCAAAAAGGGCAGGAAAAAGTGACCGAAGAGAATGAGGTGCCCCACCCAGAACCAGGACCCCTTTTCACGCAACACATACCAAAACGTTTCCTCCGGGACGGCTGCATTCCAGATCAGGAAATATTGGGAGAAATGGATGTAGGCGTAGAAAACCGTGAAGGCGAAGAACAACACGCCCAAGTCGTGGATTTGCCGGTAATGAACCACCCGCTCCAGCGGCTTGCCCGGCTGGCTGAAGTATTGGGCCAGGACATACATGGTGATGAAGATCAACCACATGCTTCCCGCAAAATAGTAGACGCCGTACATCGTGCTGAAGAACTGATGCTGGATCGACTTCATCAGATAGAAAACACCGAGGGTCAGCGTCAGGGAGAAGTAGAACACGCCCCAAGCCGCGAGAACCCGGCTCTTCTTTGTCCAGACCGCCGCGCCATCCTTGTCCTGCGCCAGCGAGTTGCGGCGGAAGGTCCGGGCAATCAAACCCCAGGAGGTGATCAGCAGCGGCACCAACAGGTAAAACATCGTGGGATTGAACAACCCCTTTTTGACATCCAGTGAATGGTCCGTGCGCGGATCAATCGTCATCCAGGGATAGATGTTCTTGCCCAGTGCCAGGATGGGAACGACCAGGATCAGCATCCAAGGAAACATCAGGGACGAGATATGCTCCGACATGCGGCGCACCGGGACGGACCAACTGGCATCAAAAAGATGATGGAGGAACAGCAGATAGAGCGACGCCGCACAGAGGCTGAGGCAAAACATGTAGGCCGTCAGGTAACTGTAACCGAATTGGGTCAGGAGATTGTGCGCGTCGGGCACGCCGCCATGATGCGCGACCTCTCCATGGGCGGTGGGCGCCTCGGCAGCAGCCTCGCCATGGGCGGCCGCTGCGACCGGTGCGGCCGGGGTGTGCGCATCCGCGGCGGGTGCGGACATCGGCAGGAGAGCCCAGGCCAGAAGCCAGCCGAGACCGATCCAGGCCCTACTCCACTGCTTGAGATGGGAAATCAATTTCTTCATGTTTGGCCTATTTCAACGTTGCCCGGATGGCGTCGGGTATTTCCTCTTTCCTGGCGAGACGGCTCAATTGCAGCGTGCGGACATAGGAGATCACCGCCCAGCGGTCACTGACCTCCAGCTTGTCGGCATAGGAACCCATCAGGTTCTTACCCAACGTAATCGTATTGAAGATTTCCCCATCGGTCAGCTTGATCAGCCGCTCATCATGAAAGTTGGCGACATTCCCCATCCCGAACTTCGTGGTGATTCCCTTGCCATCACCGGCGGCACCATGGCAGGGCTGGCAATAGATGGTGTAACGGTCCTGCCCGCGCTTCACCAATTCCGCGGTGATCTTCATGGGATTGCCCTCCACGAACGTTCCGTCGGCCTTTTTGCCCGTGTTCAGCGGGGAGTCTTCATACGCGGATCCCCGGGAAATGGTGCCGGCCACGGCGAATCGGGAACTCTGGCCATCCGCAAATCCGGCGAACTTGGTGGTCGTCTGCGGGCGCAGCTTGGGCATGTGATCCATGTCCGAAAAAATTTCGATCGGCCGCCGGGTGGTCTTGGCACCACGGAAACCGGCCACCGCGAGCACGGCCACCACGCCAATCGCCCAGAGGCTGAGAAAATAGAGGGTAAATTTTTTCAACATATCATTCCTCCACGGTCTCAATCACCTTGGCGCCCGCTTTTTGAAGGACTTCCATGGCCTGTCCATACTTGGGGTCGGCGGCCTCGATGCAGATGAAGAACTTGTCGTTCGAGGCCCGCTTGAAGCGTTCATTCTTGAAGAGCGGATTGTACCACTTCGGAAGCCGGCACAAGGCCGCCAGACCGAACAGGGTACCAAACGCACTCAAAAGAATGGTCAACTCATAGCTGACCGGGAATGCATAGAGGGGAGTGAACAACGGCTTGCCACCCACCACGAGGGGGTAGTCGAACTTGTTCATGAACCAGATCATCGTCATGCCCGTCGTGAAGCCGGTGCAGCCACCGACAAACGTGAACCAGCCGACCAGGCTGTTTTTCAAACCCATGGCTTCGTCCATGCCGTGGACCGGGAACGGCGTATGGACGTCCCACTTGGTATAGCCGGCATCGCGGCACCGCAGGGCGGCGGCCATGACATCGGCCGGTGTGTCAAACTCGGCCAGGATTCCGTGAATGGTCGGAGGAGAACTCATGTTGGAGGTCAGTTGACGTGCGCTGGATCAATGGTGGCCCTTGGCGCCGCCCAACGGATGGTGCGGGTCCGCCTGCGGCGTGACACCCTTCACTTCGCTGATCGCAATCGCCGGCAGGAAACGGATGAACAGGAGGAACAAAGTCATGAACAGGCCAAAGCTGCCCACAAAGGTGAACACATCCACCCAACTCGGGGTGAAGTAACCCCAACTGGCAGGCAGGTAATCCCGGTGGAGCGAGGTCACGATGATCACAAACCGCTCAAACCACATGCCAATGTTCACGAAGATCGAGACGATCCAGACGAAGAGCACGTTGCGACGGAGTTTGCGCGACCAGAAAAGGTGCGGCGAAATCACGTTGCACGAGATCATCGTCCAATAGGCCCACCAATAAGGCGCGGGCGGAACCTTGAAGAGCGGTCCGAAGATATAGGGATCCGCCACGCGGTTGCGGAGGAACGCCCAGAGTTCGTAAGGGCTGCCACCGTACCAGGCGATGAAGAACTCCATGCCGTACGCGTATCCCACGATCGATCCGGTCGCCAGGAGCACCTTGCACATCAGTTCGACGTGCCGTTTGGTGATCAGATCCTCCAGCTTGAAGAGGCTGCGCAACGGGATGAGCAGCGTCAGCACCATGCCGAATCCGGAGAAAATGGCGCCCGCAACGAAGTAAGGCGGAAAGATGGTGGCGTGCCAGCCCGGCACCTGGGAGACCGCGAAGTCAAAAGACACGATCGAGTGCACGGACAACACGAGCGGTGTCGAGAGACCGGCGAGGATCAAATACGCCTTCTCATAGTGGCTCCAATGCCGGTTCGCCCCGGACCAACCCAGGCAGAAAAAACCATAGCCGAGCTTGCGCAGCTTGGTCTTCGCCCGATCCCTCAGCGTCGCCAGATCGGGAATGAGGCCCACGTACCAGAACAAAAGCGACACCGTTCCGTACGTCGAGACGGCGAACACGTCCCAGAGCAGCGGGGAGCGGAACTGGGGCCAGATCCAGTTCGCATTGGGCATCGGAATGAGATAGCCGGGATAGAGGGCAAACCACACACGACCGGTGTGGAAGACCGGGAAGATGCCGGCGCAGGCGACGGCGAAGAGGGTCATCGCCTCGGCCGCACGGTTGATCGAGGTCCGCCATTTTTGCCGCAGGAGGAAGAGCACCGCTGAGATCAACGTACCGGCATGACCGATGCCGATCCAGAAGACGAAGTTGGTGATGTCCCAAGCCCAGTTGGCCGAGGTGTTCAAGCCCCAGACACCGGTACCCGTGGAAACCAGATAGGCCAGCAAACTGAACATCATGCCCATGGTTCCGGCGGAAAGTATGAACGCCGGCCACCACCAGATGGGCATCGGCTTCTCGCACACGCCGGCCACCGCATCGGTGATCCAACCGAGCGATCGGTTGTTGAGCACCAGCGGTTCCCGTTCGAGTTCGCGCGGAGCGTCGGCGACTTTCAGCACAGGCGGTGCCGGTGTCGCCGTCCGTATCTTGGGGCCGTCGTCGCCGCCGCCGGCGGCGAGATGGGCAGTCTTAGCCATTATACGCCTCCCTTTCGCTCACCACGCAAGGCGGCGTGCTTTTCGTCGTGACCACTCTCTTCCTTGAAAGGATTTTCATGACGGAACAATTCGTAATCTCGCATCGAATCCGTATCCGCACCGCGACCTTCGAGCGTGCTGACGGCCGGATTGGGATTCCGGATCCGCGCCAGATACGTCACCCGCGGCCGGTTATCCAGAAAGCCCAGCACGGAATAACTCCGGGGATTCTTCTTATTCCGGGAGACTTCGCTCTCCGGATCCAGGATATTACCAAATACAATCGCTTCGGCCGGACACACCTGCTGGCAGGCGGTCTTGATGGTACCATCCGGCACGGCCACTTCACCGCTGTTACCGGCCTTCACCTTCTGGGCGATCTTGGCCTGTTCGATCCGCTGCACGCAGAAGGTGCACTTCTCCATGACGCCGCGCATGCGGACCGAGACATCCGGATTCTTGATCAGCTTGATGATCTCCCATTCCGGAGCCTCGTTGCGGTTCTTCGCCAACGGCCCCTTATAGAGATTGCCGGTGTTGAGGAACAACTGCTGCTGGGCGGCGCCGTAGTCGGTCTCGCGCTTGTTGAAGTCGAACCAGTTAAAGTGCCGGACCTTATATGGACAATTGTTGGCGCAATAACGGGTGCCGATGCAACGGTTATAGGCCATGACGTTCAGCCCTTCCTCGTCATGAACCGTGGCATTCACGGGACACACACTCTCACAGGGCGCCGCTTCACAGTGCTGGCAGAACATCGGCTGCACCACCATCTGCGGGTCCTCCGCTTCCACCCGATCACGCAAATCCTCCTTGGCATTGGTGCTATAGTAGCGGTCGATCCGCATCCACAGCATCTCGCGGCCACGGGTCACCTGATCCTTGCCGACAATCGGAATGTTGTTCTCACTCTGGCAGGCAACCACGCACGCATTGCAACCGACGCACGACTGCAGGTCGATCGACATTCCCCATTGATGTATCTGCGACATCGTCTGGGGATTCTGATCGTACGGGTGCTCGTAGAGATTCTGCAACCGACCGGGATTCCGGCCATCCGGCGTGGTTTTCGCCGGAACGTAATGCGGCAAATGGGCATCGAGGTCCATGTGCGTCGCGAAGTCCGGTTTGGCCTTGTATTGAGTGAGATTGCCTTCCCGGATGACCGGCCGGCCTTCCATCATGCCGTGCTCCTGGGTGACGGCGACCCGCTCCTTGCGCGGCATCCGCTCCAGTTTGCCCACTGTCAAATAACGGGTGCCGCTATTCAACAACTGGTAGGCATTGGCCCCGACCTTTGTACCCACCCGGCCGGTTTTGGTCCGTCCATAGCCCAGCGCAATGGCGACGGTGTTATCCGCCAGACCCGGCTGAATCCAGACCGGCGCCTCGATGCTGCGTCCGGCCACGGTCAGTTTAAGGACGATTTGATCATATTGACCATCATGCGCCTCGGCACATTCCTGCAAGCCGAGCGCACGAGCGGTCGCCGGGGAAATCTGGAGGACGTTGCCCCAGGTGATTTTCGTCACCGGGTCCGGACATTCCATCAGCCAGCCGTTGTTGTTGTACCGGCCGTCGTCGACACCGGAACCCCGGTGCAATACCACCTCCAGTTCACCACTCACCGGCTTGAACGGAGCCAACCCGCGGCCCACGGCGCCGGCGTCAAATTTCGGCGATGCCGGAGCCGCCGCGCTGCCCGCGGCATAGCCGTCGTGGAGGAATTTCTTCCACGCCGCATCCCCGCCCTGAAAGGTGGCCCGCACGATTTCGTACGGGTTGGTCTTCTCCAGCCCGAGGAAACGCGCCAGGACTTCCAAATCCGTCAAGCCACCAAAAAGGGGTTCAATCAGCGGCTGCACCGGAACCACCGTCCCATCGCTGGTCCGCGCATCGTTCCAGGATTCGAGGAAATGCGATGCGGCCAGATGCCAGGTCGCCAACGCAGCGGTCTCGTCTTCATAATAGGCGAGGCGAACCACGGTCTTCGCCTTCCTGGCCGCCGCCGCAAAGTTCAGGTCGACCGGCGCGTCATAGGCCGGATTCCCACCGAGCAGGATCAACGTCTCCGCGCCGGCGTTGAGCGCCGCCACCGCTTCCACAATCCCGCCATCATTGCGGGCTTCGATCGACGGAGTGACTGTGATCGTCGTACCATACGCACCAACGGTGTTGTTGATCACCGAAGTGATCAGGTGAACCGCCAGCGGTTGGGCATAGCCGGCGAGAACAACGGCCGCGCCCCGGGCTGATTTCAAGTCGGCCGCCACCTCTTTGGCCCACGCCGATTGACGGGCATCCGCTCCCTGGGCCAGCGTGCCGATGAGCCCGGCCAACTCGCCGGTCACACCCAATTGCACCGCCACGAGCGCCGCCAGCCGCGCCACCTCGCTGGGCTTGACCCGCAAACGGTGATCCGCCTGTCCGCCGGTGAGGCTCATCAACGATTCCACCACGTACAGGCGGTTCATTTCAGCGCCCTCAACGTCCGGCTTGCGGCCTCGCGCATAACCCCGGATCAACCGATACGCCTCGGCCTCGACACCGGCAAAATCGCAGTCCAACGAGAGAATCCGCCGGGCTTTTTCCAAGTTCGGCCGAACGGAAACATCGGCGCCAAAAGCCAGGCTGGCCGCCTGATTCTGGGTCGAAAAGTCGACCGCCTCGTACACAAACCACTTCGCCTTGGGGAGCTTGTTGGTGTATTCCGCCTGCAAGCGGGCACGACTGGGCGAGGAACTCCGCTCCGCCAGCACGACCACACCGGCACCACCGGAAGCGATCGCGGCCTTGCCCAACGCGGCAAGGCCGTCACGGACCGCCTCGATCTTGACATCATTGCCGCCCTTGGTGTGGCGAATCGCGCGATCCGGATCGTAAAGATTGAGGATGGAAGCCTGCGTCCACGGGTCCGTCGCGCCGTTGCTGTCGGGATGCTCCGGGTTGCCCTCGATCTTCGTGGGCCGCCCATCACTGCTCTTCACCAAGAGAGGTACTGCCGAGCCGCGCGTCGGCATCGCCGTTGCGTAATACTGCGACACACCGTGGATGTAACCCTCCGGATGCTTGCCAAACGGCAGAATCTTCTCCTCCGGCCGGCGGCAGCCCGTGCCCAACACACCCACGCCGCCGAGCACGAAAGACGCCGCCATCAGCTTCATGAAGCTGCGGCGCGTCACCGGGTCCGCCAGCTCGCTAGCACCGCTGGGGAACTCGCGCTGGAGCCATTGCTGGAACTCCGGCGCATCCACCAATTGGTCCATGCTGCGCCAGTACTTGCGGCCGCTCTCCGGTTCAGGACAAGAGGGAGGAATGGTTTTCATCGATGGCAGGCGGAGCAATTCTGAGAGGCGTTGATCTTCCAGTCGTGGACGGCCTCATTGCCGAACTTCAACTGCTTTTCAGCAGCGGTGCGCGGGTCGGCATCCCACGTCCAGTCCAGCTTCGTGACCTTGTCGTTGGGTCGCACGTTCAACTCGGGGTTCCGGTGGCAATCCAGGCAAAACGTCATGCTCAACGGCTTCGCATGATAAACCTCATCCATCTTGTTGATCTCGCCGTGGCATTTCACGCAAGACACGCCGCGGGCGACGTGCACACTGTGGTTGAAATAAACGTAATCCGGCACCTTGTGCACCTGCACCCAGGGAATCGGCTTGCCCGTCGCGTAGCTCTCGCGCACCAGCGCCAGCCGCGAATCATCCTTCAACACCTGATTGTGGCAATTCATGCAGGTGTTCGCCCCCGGCACATTCGAATACCACGACTTCTCCACCGACGAATGGCAATAACGGCAATCCAGCCCCATCTGATCCACATGGACCGAGTGCGGGAACCCCACCGGCTGGATCGGCTGATAGCCGACCCGCGTGTATTTGGGCGTGAAGTAATACCACAGCCCCGCCAGGACGCTTGTCGCCGTCAGGGAGCCCATCACAATCAAGATGAAGGGCAACCGTGCGGTCCACTTCGGAAAAATGGCAGCCATCGAACGAAAGTTTTTAGTTGAACGCGATTGATTGGGCGCTTGTGCCCGCCACGGGACAGCCAAGCGGGGGCGATTCTTGTGATGACCGCCGAAAGGTCAAACCTTTTTCCGGCGTAAATTCACGGACATCAACTTAACCCATTCCACCCGGCCGATTCCCGCGACGATTAGCAATACTTTTCGCGTCTCTCACTGATTTACGACAACTGATGATGCCGCGCAAGCATTCCCCACCCGCACCAGCATGATTTAGGCGCGCTTAATGGAGCCGATAAGGCGCGACTGCCGGAAGTCGCACTCCAAACAAGCGTGCCTCGTGGCGGGCCTTCGGCCCTGACAGGCCCAACGACGCTTGCGCCGGATGCAGCGGCGCGCCTACGGTTCGGTGCCGTCGATGACCTTCACCACGCTGACCTTCATCCTGTTCCTCGCGCTCTTCTTCCCCCT
>JAYTHD010000271.1:0-9881 GCA_043732975.1 Verrucomicrobiota bacterium | reverse complement strand
AGACACGGTGCGCCCCAACCAGCCCGAATGGATTCAACCGGCGCTGATCGAATTCGGTGATCCGGGCGGCTTGTCCAAACTCCAGCAGCAAAAGGACGGCTCGCTACTGGCCGGCGGCCATCGCTTCAGCGGCGGTACTTGGCGGATCCGGGCACGCACGAAGCTTTCGAATATCACCGCCGTCCGCCTGGAGGCCCTGGTCAATGCCAATCTGCCCATGCACGGGCCCGGTCGGAGTGATCGCGGCACGTTTGCGTTGCGGGAATTCACCCTGGAGGCCGCGCCACTCAACCAGCCCACGAATCTCACGCGGATCGTTTTCACCAACGCGACCGCGGACTATTCCCCCGCGCAGATACCCGCCGGAGTAATCGGGAAGGATCAAAGCGCCAACGGCCCCATCGGACTCGCCATTGATGGCAATGACAAAACCGCCTGGACCATCGACGCCGGCCCGGGCCGACGAAACGTCGATCGCCAGGGGGTCTTTCCCGCCGCCCGGAGCTTTGGTTTTGTCGGCGGAACCGAATTGACCTTTCAGCTGCAATGTCACGATGAAATTGGCAGCCTGCGACTGTCCCTGACCACGGTGAGCAACGCCGTCGCCGACCCCCTGCCCCCGCCGGTCCGCGCCTTGCTGTCGAAACCCTCCCCACAACGGACTCCGGCGGAGCAGCAACGGATCTTCAGTTATTGGCGGACCACGGTGCCGGAGTTTGCCGCGGCCAATGCGGCCATCGAGAAGCAGTGGGCCGACTTTCCCGAAGCGAGCGGCACCACACTCACGCTGCATTCCCGGGCCCTGCCCCGCGAAACGGCCCTCCTCAAACGCGGCGATTGGCTGAAGCCGGATCGCGCCGTCACGCCCGGCGTCCCCTCCTGGCTGCATCCGGCGGCGGACTCCGACGAGGCCCCGCGGCTGAAATTTGCCCGGTGGCTGGCCGATCCCCGTTCGCCCACGACGGCGCGAACCCTGGTGAATCGTGTCTGGCAGGCCTACTTCGGAATTGGACTCGTCGCGACGCCAGAGGATCTCGGGTTGCAATCCGAAAAGCCGAGCCACCCGGAATTGCTCGACTGGCTGGCCTGTGAGTTCATGGATCCCCGGGTTCAAAGCACTGAAGCCGGAGCAGCGCCCGCGAAACCGTGGAGCCTCAAACACCTGCACCGGCTCATCGTCCAAAGCGCCACCTACCGGCAACGCAGCGAAGTCACCTCCCACCTCCAGGAACTCGATCCCTACAACCGGTTGGTGGCCCGCGGCCCGCGGTTTCGGGTCGAGGGGGAAGTGGTTCGGGACATTGCCCTCGCGGCGAGCGGATTGCTGGACGGCCGGGTGGGCGGCGCCTCGGTCTTCGCGCCGGCACCCGCCTTCCTGTTCGCGCCCCCCAATAGCTACGGCACCTTTCCCTGGGTCGACGCCACCGGACCGGATCGGTATCGCCGCGCCCTGTATACCTTTCGGCGTCGCAGCACGCCGTACCCGATGTTGCAGACCTTCGATGCTCCCAATGGCGACGCCGCCTGCGTGCGCCGCAACCGGTCCAACACACCGCTCCAGGCCCTGACGTCGTTGAATGAGCCGGTTTCCGTGGAATGCGCCCAGGCACTTGCCCGGCGGATGGTGACGGAAGGCGGCACCGACGACGTGACGCGACTCAGCCACGGCTTTCGCCGGGTACTGACGCGTCCGCCGACCGGGGGGGAGATCACAGATCTGATGGCCTTGCTGGCGCGCGAGCGGCGACACATTGGCGACGGTTGGGTGAATGCCCGCGAACTTGCGAATGCCGGTGCCGAGCCAACGCCGGCGAGCGCGGCCACCGCAGAACCCCGACCGACCCCCACGCAACTGGCCGCCTACACGGTGGTCGCCCGCGTGCTCCTGAACCTCGACGAAGCCCTGACCAAAGAATGAATCTCTCCTCCCTCCAACACCTGCTTCACGAGCAGCAGCGCGAGCGCACCCGGCGCTGGTTCTTTCGCGATTGCGCATTGGGTCTGGGTTCGATCGCCCTCGGTTCGCTGCTGGGTCAGAGTCAGGCCCGCGCTGCCTCACTGACGGATAGTGCCCGGCCCAACCCTTTTTCACCCAAGCCCGCCCCGAATTTCGCCCGGGCCAAACGGGTGATCTACCTCTTCATGGCCGGCGCCCCGAGCCATCTGGAATTGTTTGATCACAAGCCGGCACTGGCCAAATGGGACGGCAAGCTGCCGCCCGCCGAGTTGCTGCGCGGCTATCGCGCCGCCTTCATCAATCCCAATTCCGCGCTGATGGGACCGAAGTTTAAATTCTCCCGTCACGGTCAGTCCGGTGGTGAATTGTCGGAATTGCTTCCCCACACGGCCTCCATCGTGGACGACATCGCGATGGTGAAATCCATGCACACGGACGCCTTCAATCACGCGCCGGCGCAGATCCTGATGAATACCGGATCCACCCAGTTCGGGCGACCCAGCTTCGGCGCCTGGACCACGTACGGACTCGGCAGTGAAGCCAGCGATCTCCCGGCCTACGTGGTCTTCAGCACCGGACGCAACGGCACCAGCGGCGGCGCCTCCAATTGGGGTTGCGGCTTTCTGCCGACGATTCATCAGGGCGTTCTCTTTCGCAATTCCGGCGATCCCGTGCTCTACCTGTCCAATCCCAAAGGAGTCGACGATACAATCCAGCGGGATTCACTCGACACCCTGGCCCACCTCAACCAGCGCCGGCTCGACGTCGTCGGCGATCCGGAAATCGCCACACGGATCAACGCGTACGAGATGGCCTATCGCATGCAGGCGAGTGCCCCGGAGCTGATGGATCTGTCCCAGGAACCGCGGCACATTCTGGACATGTATGGCGCGGAACCCGGCAAGGGCTCCTTTGCCACGAGCTGTCTGCTGGCGCGCCGTCTGGTGGAGCGCGGCGTTCGCTTCGTCCAGATTTTTCACGAGGCCTGGGACCAGCACAGCAATCTCAGTGCGGATATTGCGCAAAACTGTCGCGACACCGACCGCGCCAGCGCCGCGCTGGTGAAGGATCTGAAGCAACGGGGATTGCTCGAGGATACCATCGTCATCTGGGGTGGGGAATTTGGTCGCACCCCCATGGTCCAGGGCGGCAACGACGGCCGCGATCACCATCCCAATTGCTTCACGATGTGGCTGGCGGGTGGCGGCATCAAACCCGGTCTCACGCTGGGAGAATCGGACGACTTCGGGTTCAACGTCACGAAGGATCCCGTCCACGTGCACGACCTCCACGCCACGCTCCTTCATTTGTTGGGCTTCGACCACGAAAAGCTCACCCACCGCTTCCAAGGCCGGGACTTCCGCCTGACCGACGTCTCCGGATCGCTCGTGAATCCGCTGCTGGCCTGACGCTGATGAGTTGGCGGCAGTAGCGCTGCGACTGCCCCGCCCGCGCAGAGCGGGCGGGGGCCAGTGCGTGGTGACGCGGCAGTCCGTTCGTTGCGCCGCTCTGCGCGGCGCTACTGGTCGCAGCGCTACCAGTTCCACCACTTTACTACTTCCCGGCCGCTCCGTAGCCCGGCGCGGGTGAGCCATCGTCCTGCAGGTGGCGGGTGCTCCACAGGACGCCCCGGGCAATCAGGTCCAGATAACGTTTGTCGGCCACCGTCGCATTATTGTGCCCCAGGGTGGTGGCAAAAACACGGGTCTTTTTCGCGCCATATTCGTGGGTCCAGACGATGGTGCTGTCGTTCTGTCCCGGGCGATCCCCGGCGTCTTGTTTGCCACGCGCCAGGGACTTGGTGTTGCCCCAAATCTGGATGTTGTTGTAAAGCTCTTCGCCGATCGTGGTCCAATCCGACAAGCCCTTGGTCACGGGATGGTTTGAGTCCAGAAACGTGATGGCAATCGGCTTTTGCGCGCCGTGGCCGCTCGATTGGAGCCCGAGATAATCAAACCAGAACGCGTGGGGCGTGCCGGTCTTGGCCGGATCATTCGGATCCCCGATCCGATAGCAATGCATCGCGCAGTGCAGATTGACGGCCGGGATGCCGTCGCGATGCGGCTTCAGGACGCCCTCGATGACGGCCGGATCCTTGATGTCGGCCGCACATTCGTCGTGGATGACCAGGTCATAGCCAGCCGCGTAATCCGGGTTCCCATAGATCGGCAGCGGCGGACGGGTGCTGCCGTCGGGACTGAAAATGACATCCACCCGAATATTGAGCCGCGCTTCCAACCCTTCCTTCAAGATGTCTTTTTGATGCGCGTAATCATGGCAGCAGCCACCGGCAAGCAGCAGCGCCTTGATCGGAGCGACCGTGGGGGCGGTCCCCGGCTTCCGCTCGTAGCTGGCCATGAATTGTCCGCTGCCCGACTGGGTCTTGAATGCCGTCGGCCGGGCGGAGGTGTCCGTCGAATAACAGGCCCGCCAGCCATTCGGCGTCAGTTCCGTGATGGCAATCATGCGACGCCCGACATTCGGTCCTTCGGATTCCGTCGAATCCATCGTCGCCGGAGTGGTGGAGAAATCCACCTTGAACGTGCCCTTCGCCTGGCTCTGGCCATCATCATAGATATAGGCCCCGTCCTTGAGGGTGAGGACGATGGTCTTCACCAGGTCGCTGCTGATCTCTGATCCTTCCGATTCCGCGGAAGCAATCACCCACGTGCCATTGAACGAGCTCAGGTCGGCCGCACGGAGCGAGACGACTGCCAGCAGGGCGAGAAAAAATCGTTTCATGTGTTCGGCAACCAGTTTGCACGAAGATTTCGAGCCGGCCAGCGAGGAATTGCCGAACCTGCTCCGTGGCGGCGCATCGAAGGTTCGTAGCGATCCGGTCCACCTTTCCAAGCAACGCTGGCGTCGCTCGAGAACGTGCATCGTGGATCACAGACCCGCGCTCCAATCGCTGGCCTCCGGCCACAAAATTGGTGGAGAGTCTCTCGATCCAGCCGCGTGGGGGACCGACTTCGTCATCGCTTAGCTCGTCAGAGACTCGCTCCACCGTGATCGCGACTCGGCGAGTCGCCGGCGGGTCACAGACCCGCGCTCCGCCAGAAGCCGGCCGCTACCCGCGCGGATGAAAGCGGTCGTGCACTTCCCGGAGCCGCTTCCCGGCGACGTGCGTGTAACGCTCCGTCGTGGCCAGGCTGGCGTGACCCAGCAACTCCTGGATGGATCGCAAATCCGCACCGTTTTCCATCAGGTGCGTCGCGAAGCTGTGCCGCAGCATGTGGGGGGTGATATTTTTCTTCAGTCCGGATTTGTGAAACGATTTCTTAAGCCGCAACCACAGGGTCACGTGCGCAAAAGCGGTGCCACGTCGGGTCAAAAAGACATTTGCCGGCGAGCGGGGTTTGACCAATTCCGGCCGGCCCGAACTCAGGTAGCGCTGCAAGGCCGCGATGGCCCGGCGGCCAACCGGTACCACCCGCTCCTTGTTGCCTTTGCCCAGCACCGACAGACAACCGACATCCAGGTGCAACTGTTCCAGGCGCAGGCCGCGCAATTCCGCCAGGCGCAACCCGCTGGCGTACGCCAATTCCAGGACGGCGTGCGTGCCGAGCGACTCCGGGGTGGCCACCACGGGCGGCTGAAGAATTCGTTCGATTTCCGGAGTGGAGAGTGACTTGGGCAACGTGCGTTCGCGGCGCGGCAGGGGGAGATCTTCGGCGGGATTCGGATCCAGGGCGTGTTCCTCCACCACGAACTTGAAAAAGGCCCGCAACGCCGCCACCTGCAGGTACAGGCTGCCCAGACTCAGCCGCATGCCGCCGGCTTTTTCCGCCAGCGGTCGCGTCCGTTCCTGTTCCACAAACCTATGGAGATGCTCGCGGGTCACCTGCTGAACGCGCTCCAACCGGCGCGGTGGCAGGTCGGCCCAATCGACAAATCGATACAGCGCCAGCGCATAGGTCTTCAGCGTATGCTCGCTCCGCCCCCGCTCGAGGCGGAGGCAATCCAGAAAGGATTCCACCAGTTCACGCATCGCAGAGCCTCCGGTTCCCGGGCATCACCACTTGTGGCCGACCGTCGCCGCACGGTCGAGATGCGTATAGCCGCCGTCGACGTGCAGGAACTGACCGGTGACATGCGACGCCCGCGCCGACGCGAGCCAGACGATGGCGGACGCCATTTCCTCCGGCAGCGTGAGGCGTCGTCCCAAGGGCACCAGCGCCGCGATTTTCGCGCGCGCCGCGGCTGGGTCCGGCTGGGTCGCAAACCACCGTTGATACTGGTCGGTGTCGCATTCCGCGGGAATCACGGCATTCACCCGCACGCCATCGCCGGCCAGGGCCAGTGCCCATTCGCGGGTCAACGCGAGCAACGCCCCCTTGGCGGCCGCATAGCCGCTGGTCCCTCCCTGCCCTGTCTCCGCAACCTTGGAACCGAGGTTCACCACCGCCCCCTGCACTGCAATCAAATGCGGTCGCGCAAAATGGGTCAACGCATAGGCGGGCAGCAGATTTCGGCGCAAGGACGCCAGGAAATCGGCCGGCGGTGCCGTCAGCGGCACTCCGTCGTTGACCCCGGCATTGTTGATCAGCGCATCCAAACGCCCCTCCGCGTCCACGGTGGCGCGCACGGCCGCTTCGCAGGCGGCATCATCGGTAAGATCCGCCACGACGGCACGGGCCCCGAGTTCCGCCGCCAGGGATTCGGCCGCGGCCGCGTCACGATCCACGATGACGACCCGGGCACCCTCGGCCACAAAGCCCCGAGCCGTGGCCGCGCCGATGCCGCGGGCACCGCCCGAGATCAGCACCACTCTCCCCTTCAATTCCAGATTCATAGACGTTTCAATTGCCTGGAGTCGGCTTAGATCGGCGATTTTCCCAACACCAAAATTCGAAGATACTCCGCGGGCGATACGGGCGTCACGCTGATCCGCGAATTCCTGACCAGCGCCATGCCAGCGGTGACGGGATCGGCTCTCAATTCTGCCAGCGACACGGGACGGGCCAACGGCTTGACCGGCTCCAAATCGACGGCGGCCCAATCGCCTGCCGTGGCGGTGGGATCGGCATACGCCGTGCGTTTCACGCGAGCCAGTCCCACCACCGCCTTCTCGGTCATACTGTGGTAGTAAAGCACCGGATCCCCGGCCTTCATCGTGCGGAGGTGATTGCGGGCGAGATAATTTCGGACGCCGGTCCAGGCGGTGAACCCGTCGGCCAGGAATTGTGCCCACGCATACGAATCCGGTTCCACTTTTACGATCCAGTGTTGCTCCGCCACCGCGCGACCATGGCGGGCGAGGGTCCACTGAAAATAGAAATCTGAAATCTTACCGAAATTCCGGAGTCCCGGTTGAAAGCCCAGCCCTGGCCTCGGGCGATCACCTGTGCCCCAGTGCAACCTCGAACCTCCAATCCAAGCGCCGGGCGACGGCGTCCGGCTCCGGGTTATCTTCCGCTGGCAAGGCGATCGGCCAGGCGCTCGGGCAATCCCGCGGCCCGGATCTTTTTCTGGGCGGTCGCGACGTCGTAGGTCAGGCGGCGCAGTTCAATGGTGCCCTGGGGCAGATCGTAGACGACGTAGCCCGCGCGCGGATCGCCGTCCCGCGGCTGGCCCACGGAGCCGACGTTGACGAAATACTTCTTCCCCTGCTCGACCTTGAACTTGGTGTAGGTGCCACCGCGAACACCGGCATCACGAATAAATGCCAGTGGCACATGCGTGTGGCCAAAAAAGCAAACCTGCGTGTTCTGGTAGGTGAAGCTGGCGGCCGCCTCGAGCTTTTCAAACACGTAACCCCAACGCTGGGGTGCATCCAGGGTCGCGTGGACAATCGAAAAATTCGCCACGATCCGGAAATACTTCAGATCGCGCAGCCACTTGCGATCCTCGGCCGACAACTGCGCGCGCGACCACGCGACGGCTTCCGCGGCCGCGTCATTGAATCCTTCCGGATCCTCCTCGACGCCGATGTATTCGTCGTGGTTCCCTTTGACGACCGGGATATTCATGGTGCGCACGGTTTCGAGGCATTCCTTGGGGTTCGCCCCGTAGCCGACGACGTCGCCCAGACAAACCACATGGGTGCACTCCTGCTGCTGAATGTCCGCCAGCACCGTCTGGAAGCCTTCCAGATTGGCATGGATATCGGAGATGATCGCGTACTTCATCAGCGCACTATCTCAAAACCGCGGATTCCGCCGCAGGCATCGGTCCAAAGTTCATGTTCACTGTCAATCAGCGGGCCCACCCCGCAATCCCGGATTCCCTCACGAAACGCCTTCAGTTCCTCCACCTGACCTTCGGCCACGAGCTCGACCCGACCGTCCGGCAAGTTCCGGACAGTTCCCACGATTTCGTAGCCTGCGGCCAGTTGCCTGGCCTGATACCTGAATCCCACTCCCTGCACACGGCCGGAATAGAATACCTGCATGCGTCGGCGGTTCATCCGAGTTCCGCCACGGACAACGACCGCTTTGAACGGAGCCGCCATGGCAGGCGGAGACATAGCCATAACGGTGCCAATTCCGCCAAGACTTTTTTCTTCAGGCCGGCCAGCGGGGATTTTGGCCCAATGGGATAAACTGAGGATGGCGTCGAAGCGCATCTACAAAATTGGCAGTCAACGTGTTACGACAATCCTCCCGACCCTGGATGGGTTCCGCGGCCGCGGAACAGATTGCCCGCCGAAGAAACGACACCCCCAAGGGATCCGCCAAATCGGCGGAGCGGGTACTGGCCACGGTGGTCTCTTCCTTACCCGCCACCGGACGGCCGCGACCCACAAACCACCCGCCGAGCAGCAAGGCCACGCGGATCCGGGTGGCTCGCGAAAAGGTCGCCAACTGCGCCGCCGTCCCCGGCGTCACGCGGGCGCGCATCGCCGCGAAGACCGGCAGTGACCACATCGCGGGATTGCGGGCCGGCGAATAGGCATCGAACAAAATGGCAGCCGGTGACGGCAGGACTTCGCCCAGGTCCGTCATCCGGTCGGGAAAATCACCCGGCAGCAGACTCCACGATCCGTTCAAGCCACAATCGGCCAGCGAAACCTCGCGTTGAACGATCAAATCACGCAGGACTGCGTCAAATCCGCGCAAAAACGGCAACTGTCCGGTGTGGGCGAGGGCAAATTCCATCGGCGCCAGCGTGTAATCAAAGCTGAGGACCCGCAGCCGGGCTCCGGTGTCCCGCAATGCCCGGAGGACCGTGCAGATGTTCCCCCCCGCACCCAGGCCCACGTCCCAGAGGACGAACTCCACCCCTTCGCGGGCAGCCTGGCGCGCCCTTTCCACCAGATTGAGCTGATCCAGATAGAGCGCCCGTGCCTCCGCCTCCGGTCCGGCCACCGGATGAAAAGTCTCGCCCGTCGTCACCGAGCCCACGCTGCATCCGCCCGGAGTCTCGACCAGTCGATACTCCCCCTTGGGACCCATTTCCGGCGGTGGACTTGCAGACTTCATATGGTTCATGTGTAGGAAACCACGCACCTACCGCACGCGAGAAACGCGGCCAAGTGCCCCCGACACCGAGTCCGACGACTCGTCGGAACCCCCAGCGGCGGGCCGCTGCTGCCTGGCTTCGGGGCGAAAGTTGCCATCCAGCATTTGGGTCACATTCCCGGGCTTCTGCCGTGGCAAAGCGGTAGAGGACTCCCCACTCCACGACGCTTCGCGACTCCTCAAGCGCCTCGTGGATTCCGCGGTTTTGGACTGCGGAAGTCCTCTACCGTTTTCACAGGCGGACACGCGACCCGGGTGCATACCTGAACTCAATGCGGACACGCAGCGCGGCTCTGTGTTCTCTGTGGGTTCCTTCGCGACAAATCGGAGAGGCGCCCGTCGGTGCGCGCGGCATCCTCGTTTCCCGGCGCGCCGGTTGGCTTTTCCGCGGTGCGGGTTGACGTTTCAATGCAGTTACCCCAGCGTGCCACTGATGAAGGCCGTTTTTTTAGTTCTGGTTC
>JAYTHD010000270.1:0-4331 GCA_043732975.1 Verrucomicrobiota bacterium | reverse complement strand
GGTGCCCGGTATGCGCCCTTCGCGCTCGATGCCGCACCGCTGCCCTACGATGCCGACACCACCGCTCCCATGGGGACGTTGGTCGGCGACTTCAACGAGGACGGACTGCTGGACGTTCTGGTCTATTTCTGGGGCCGCACCCCGATCCTCTATCTGCGCAATGCCCCCGGAGCGGCGCTGTCACGGGCGATGTATACGGCGACCGAACTCACCACCTCCGGCGAGCGTTGGTACACGAATGGCGCGATCCAGGCGGATTTGGACGGCGACGGACACGTGGACCTGATCATCGGCAATTATTTTCAGGACGGCTCCCGGATCCTCGATGCCCACGCCACCGGGGTGGAGACCATGCATGAAGGCAAGGCCAAGGCTCTCAACGGCGGCTACAAACACCTGTTCCTCTGGGCGGGCGTGCCGTCCGCCGCCGCCGCCGCTGTCAACGCACCGTCCGTCCGGTTTGTCGAGCAGGCGAATTGCTTCAGCCCGGAGGTCGCGCGGGGTTGGACGCTGGCGATCGGGGCGGCCGACCTCGATGCCGATCAATTGCCTGAAATTTATTTCGGCAATGACTTTGGTCCGGATCGCCTGCTGCACAATCGTTCCACCCCGGGGCATCTTCGTTTCGTCGAACTGGAGGGACGGCGCGGATTCACCACGCCGAAGTCCTGCGTACTGGGGCATGATTCGTTCAAGGGCATGGGCTGCGATTTCGGGGATATTAATGGCGATGGTGTGTTTGATATCTTCGTCAGCAACATCGCCACGAAATTCGGCTTGACCGAGAGCCATTTCCTCTGGCAGAGCACAGGCAGGAGCGCGGAGATGCAGACCGGTGTCGCACCCTTTTTCCAGAACAGCGAAAAGCTCGGGCTGTCGCGCAGCGGTTGGGGCTGGGATTGCCGCCTCGCCGACTTCGACAACGACGGCACCCTGGAGGCCATCCAGGCGGTGGGATTCATCAAAGGCACGGTGAACCGCTGGCCGGAACTCCAGGCGCTGGGAACGAGTAACAGCAAGATCATCCACGACCCGCGGGTGTGGCCGAGCTTCAAGCCCGGCGCGGACCTGAGCGGGCATGACTTGAATCCCTTTTTCGTCCGAGCCGCGGACGGACGTTACTATGACATCGCCGCCCAGGTGGGCTTCACGGAACCGATGGTGAGCAAGGCGATTGCGCTGGCGGATGTCGACGGCGACGGGCGGCTCGACTTCGCCTTCGCCAACCAGTGGGAGACTTCGTACTTTTTCCACAATGAATCGCCGAACCCGGGCGCGTTTCTCGGCCTGCACGTCCTGCTCCCGCTCGCGGAGGATGCCCAGGCTCCCTTGCTTGAGCGTTCTGGCCATCCCGGCCCGGACACCCGCGGCCGGCCCGCGTTTGGAGCTCAGGCCATCGCCCACCTGCCCGGCGGCAAGCTCGTGCTGGGACAAGTGGATGGCGGCAGCGGCCACTCCGGACGTCGCAGTCCGGACATTCACCTGGGTCTTGGATCCATGGCTGTCGATCAACCGGTGAGCGTCGAACTCCGCTGGCGCGACCTCGCCGGGCAACCGCACGTCACCCAGCAATCGCTCAAGCCCGGCTGGCACACGATCCGACTGGGCACCGGACGGCCACCGCTGGCCGCCACTCCCTCCATTATTCCCGCCACCCGCTCCCCATGAAAGTACCCGCCTTCAACGCCACGGTGCTGTTCTATCCGAACAAAAGCCCGAAACTCCGACTCTTCGCGCTCTGGTATTTCACAGCGCTGCTGCTGGTCTGGAATATTCTGGGCCACACGTATCTCGGCTTCGAGCAGTCCTGGGCCTCGCCGGTCGTGGCCGTGGGGACGGCGATCCTGACCCAGGTTTTTCTGGAATGGGTGGACGCCACGGCACGGAATCGCGAATTGCGTTTTGCGGGCGGCTGGGGCCCGATTCTCAACTTTTTGCCCGCTGCGCTCATTCCCGGATTCGCCTGCGGCATGTTGCTTTATCCGAACGAAAATCTCTGGCCCATCGTCTTCGCCGTGGTGCTGTCCATTTCGTCCAAGGTGCTGCTTCGGGCACCCGTTGGGAACGGTCACTACCAGCACTTTTTCAATCCGTCGAATTTCGGCATCGCCTCCACGCTGCTGCTCTTCCCGCAGGTCGGCTTTGCGCCGCCCTATCACTTCACGGAGAACCTCACCGGATCGTGGCACTGGATCCTGCCGATCTTCATTCTCGCGACGGGCATTGTCATCCATGGCTATTTCACCGGCCGACTCCTGCTTTGTGGCGCCTGGATTCTGGGTTTCATCCTGCAGGGTGTCCTGCGGGCGGCCTATTCCGGGACGCCTTTTTTTGTGCCGTTGATGCCCATGAGCAGCGCGGCCTTTATCGTCTTCACCCTGTACATGGTGCCGGACCCGGCCACGACGCCGATCCATCCGGGGCGGCAGGCGCTCTTTGGTTTTTCGGTGGCCATGGTCTACGGCGTGATCCAACTCCTGCATCTCGTCTTCGGCCTGTTCTTCGCGCTCCTCGCCGTATGCGCCATCCGCGGTCTTTCCCTGCACCTCGGGTATCTGCTCGGCCGATTGCCGGTCGCTGCCGAA
Organism: Verrucomicrobiota bacterium; assembly: GCA_043732975.1. Taxonomy (GTDB): domain Bacteria; phylum Verrucomicrobiota; class Verrucomicrobiia; order Limisphaerales; family UBA9464; genus CANIZL01. The sequence continues at coordinate 1,746 of JAYTHD010000270.1, read as the reverse complement.
GCCCCGGGACGAGCCCGCAGCCTCCCGGCAACCGTCCAACCGGGAGTGGCGCCGGCCCGTCAGGCGAACTGAAACCGACCCGGAATCATCCCTCCCCTTCCCGGCCTTTCCATGTCCTCCGAATTGCCTGCCCCAAAGGATGCCATCGCCATCGTCGGTTTGGCATGCCTCTACCCGGACGCACGCACGCCGCAGGAACTCTGGGAGAATGTGCTCGCGCAACGGCGCTCCTTCCGGCGCCTCCCCGACGTTCGCCTGCGCCGCGCCGACTACTTTTCCCCCGACCGGGAGGCGCCTGACAGACCTACGCGGCGACGGCGGCGGTGATTGTGGACTATTCGTTTGATCGCGTCGCCTTTCAGGTGGTGGGCAGCACGTATCGTTCGGCCGATCTTGCTCATTGGGTGGCTCTGGATGTGGCCTCCCAGGCACTGGCCGACGCGGGCTTTTCGGCGGGTGCGGGGCTTCCGCGGGAGTCGACAGGCGTGATCCTGGGGAACACCCTCACCGGAGAATTCTCCCGGGCGAATCTCCTGCGGCTCCGCTGGCCCTATGTGCGCCGAGTGCTCGAAGCGTCGCTGACGGAGCAAGACTGGAGTGCCGGCCAGCGGGCCGATTTTCTCGAAGCACTCGAGGCAAAATACAAGGCGCCCTTCCCGCCGGTGGGTGAAGAAACCCTGGCCGGCGGGCTTTCCAACACCATCGCCGGACGCATCTGCAATCATTTCAATCTCAATGGCGGCGGCCACACGGTGGATGCCGCCTGTGCGTCGTCGCTCCTCGCCGTGGCCCACGCGTGCTCCGCCCTGGTCGCGGGCGATCTCGACGTGGCCTTGGCCGGGGGCGTCGACCTCAGCCTCGATCCGTTCGAGATCGTGGGCTTTGCCAAGACCGGCGCGCTGGCTCCCGAAATGATGCGGGTGTTCGACGCCGGTTCCGCCGGATTCTGGCCCGGCGAAGGTTGCGGGTTTGTTACGTTGATGCGGGCCGCGGATGCGCTGGCCACGGGTCGCCGGATTTATGCCGTCATCCGCGGCTGGGGCGTTTCCTCGGACGGCGCCGGGGGCATCACCCGTCCGGAGGTCGACGGCCAACTTCACGCCCTCCGCCGCGCCTACCGTCGTGCGGGGTACGGGATCGACACCGTGGGATATTTCGAGGGGCACGGGACGGGGACGCGCGTGGGCGACGCCACGGAATTGAAGGTGTTGACGACGGCGCGTCAGGCGGCCGCACCCGGCGCCGCGCCCGCCGTTCTGGGGACGATCAAGGGGAACATCGGCCACACCAAGGCGGCGGCCGGGATCGCCGGCCTGATCAAGGCCACGCTGGCGATCCACACCCAGACGCTCCCGCCCACGACCGGATGCGAGCGGCCCCACGCGGAACTGACCCGACCGGACGCCGCGTTGCGCGTTCTGAGCGAACCCGAAGTGTGGGACGCGGCAGGACCCTTGCGGGCGGCCGTCAGTGCGATGGGATTCGGCGGCATCAACGCCCACGTCACCCTGGAGAACCCGGCCGCCGCGACCGTGCGGCGCTCCCAATTGGACCTGCGCGAACGGGTGCTGGGCGCCTCGGCCCAGGATTGTGAGATCTTCCTCTTTGCCGGTTGCGGGACCGAGGACCTGCTCGCAGAAATCGGGCGGGTGCAACGTCTGGCCGATGGGCTCTCGTTCGGTGAATTGGCGGATCTCGCCGGGGAACTGGCCCGACGCATCGTCGGGTATGATGAAGTGGGCAGCC
>JAYTHD010000269.1:0-6994 GCA_043732975.1 Verrucomicrobiota bacterium | reverse complement strand
CCAAGGCGCACAGGCCGATCAACACGTAGGCGACGAAGAGGAACACCGCGGCGTAGCGCGGCATTTCGAGCCACTCGAACCCCGTGGAGGCGCCGGACAATATTGCGACGACCCCAATGGCCACGCCCAGGTTCCACAGCTTCGTGGCGATCAGGACGGGAACCTGGTAAAGGAAGCGGTTCCCCCCGAGCCGGCAGAGCATCCAGAGCATCACCCCCAGCGCGGCTTGCGAGGCGCACCCGTAGAGATAGGCGTTGCTGGCCGCGGGCTGGACCCGGCCCAGCGTGAGCCAGGAGATGTCCCCGAGGAAACCAGGCCTGGCGAATTTGATGAACGTGAGCAGCCACAGCAACCCCCCGGCCAGCAGCCACGCAGTGGCGTTGGCAAAGAGCGCCAGCACCGGCCAGCGCAGCGAGGCGTCAATCTCGGCGGCAGGCAGGCGGGGTTCGCACGCGGGATCGGGCGCGCCCCGGGTCGGCGTGGTGACAGTCTCGCTCATCGCTGTTACTCGAATTTATTCGGGGCCTCGGGCGCCTTCGGAGGCGGTTCGGCCGCCTTGTTCGCGCGGGCGATGAGGTTCGTGCGGGCGCCGGCCGGGTTCTTCGCATACTCCTCGACCGTCAATTCCATCGCGCGCTCGATCTTCAGGCGGACGTTGCCCTTGACGACGTCCGTGACTTCGGCGGTGGTGAGCGTCTTCCGGGCGGTTTCGGCGACTTCCTTGCGGGCGGCGGCGCGCTCCGCGGCGCGCGCGGCATTGAGCGGGGCCGGAGCGGTGTAGTGCTTCATCGCAAAGATCAGCACGCCCACGACCAGGAACGCGCCCAGGCCGGCGAGACAAGTGACAAATTTGGGGTTCATTCAGTGCGTGTCGTAGACCGGATGCGGGCCGTGGACGCCAAGCGATTCGCCCAGGCGCGGATCCTTCAGCGGGTAGGCCGGATGCGCGTTCAGGTTGCGGAGGAACACCGTCGCCAGAACGCCGCCCACGAACGCCAGGCAGGCGAGGTCCAGCCAGTGCACCACGAAACCCTCCGGATGAATCACCGGCATGATGTTGAACGACGTGTCGCAGAAATGCATCAGCCACGCCCAAATCGCCAGCGGCACGGTGACGCTCGGGTTCATCTTGGCGTCGATCCGCAACAGCGTCAGGAACGGCAGCAGGAAATGCCCGAACAAAATCAGCATGCAAATCTGCCACCACGAACCTTGCTCGCGCTTGACGTACCAGAACGTTTCCTCAGGGATGTTCGCGTTCCATTGGAGGAAATACTGGGAGAAATGGATGTAAGCGTAGAACACCGTGAAGGCAAACCAGAGCAGGCCCAGGGAGTGCATCGTGTTCTTGGTCACCACCGGCCTCAGATGCCCGGTGTGGGTGAGCACCGAAACCAGCACCCAAAGCGTCGCGCAAGTCGTCCACACGCTCTCCGCAAAGTAATAAACGCCGTACATCGTCGAATACCACTGGTGCTCCAGCGCGCCCACCCACAGGATCACCGCCAGCGTCAGGGAGAAGGCAAACACGAAAATGCCGTAGCCGGAATGGAACCGCATCCTGAAGGTGTGAATCGCGGCGCCGGTCTTGTCCTGCGCGAGGGAATTCCGGCGCAGATTCCAGACCAGGAACGTCCAGACCAGGAACAACCCGATGCTGATGGCATAAAACCCCGGCATCGTGAAAAGCGGCTGCTTGGCGTGCAGAGCGTGATCGTCGTGCGGATTGTTTTGCATCCATTGATACAGCACCGGGGCCGGATGACCTTCCTTGGTCACCTGCATCGGCGCCAGGATCGCGATCGGAAGGAACAACCCGCCCATCACCGGCAACAGCCACGCCAGGTGCTCGGTCACCCGCCGCGTCGCCACCGACCAGTTGGCATCGAACAGATGATGCACCAGCGTCAGGAATAGCCCTCCCAGGCAGAGGCTCAGGAAGAACATGAACGCCAGAAGATACGAGTGGGCAAATTGCTGCCGCAACGACGGCATGAACACGCCAATAAGCCCCAGCAGGGCGCCGGCGCCGATCAGGATCTTCGGCAGGTTCCGCCACCTCGGGTCGAGGCCCGTGGCGGCCGGCGGCGTGACGGCGGTGGATTCCATAAATGAGTGCTGCTATCTCGCGGCCGCCGCGGTCGGCGGCAGCGGTTTGGTCAGTGTCCCGCGCTCCGCGGCGGGCACGTCGTCCAGCGAGGCGAGCCGGCTGCGCTGGAGGGCGCGCACATAGGCGACAATGGCCCAGCGGTCCGGGATGGAGACATTGGCGGCATACCCCTGCATGAGACCTTTGCCGTAGCTCAGCGTGTTGAAAATCTCGCCGTCGGCCTGCTGCGGAACCTTCCGGGCGGCGACATCGTGCAGGTCCGCGATGATGGCCATGCCAAATTTGGTGGTGATGCCCTTGCCATCGCCCGCCTCCCCGTGACAGGGCGAGCAATGGATGTTGAATCGCTCCCGGCCGCGGGCCATGAGCTGGGCGTTGACCGGGACGGGAATCGTCGGCGCCCAGTTGGTCGTGCCCGGAGCCGGCGGACCCGGCAGCTTGCCCGTGTTCTCGGGGATATCCTGCCACGCCGAGCCCCGCGCCACGGTGCCCTCGACGGGGAGCTGCGAACTCAGGCCGTCCTTGAAGCTGCCGTTCCCGGCCTGTGGACGCAACTTGGGCTGCCGATCCATGTCGGGGAAAATCTCGATGGGCGGCCGGCGGGAGACGTCGCCGCGCTTTCCGGCGATGACCATGATGAGGACCGCGCTGAGACCGAAGATCAGGAGAACGTAGCGCATCATTCCCTCACTTCCTCGATGTGCCGGCTGCCGGCGGCCTGGAGCAGGCCGCGGGTCTGAGCGTCATTGAACTTGGGGTCCGTAGCCTCGATGCAGATGTAGAACTTGTCGTGCGTCACATTCTTGAAACGGTCGCTGTTGAACAGCGGATGATACCAGCGCGGGAGGCGGTTGAGAAACAACATGCCCCCCAGCGAACCGAACGCGCCGAAAAGAATCGTCATCTCGTAACAGACCGGGAAGCTCGACATCGGGCTGAAGTTCGGTTTCCCACCGACGGTGATCGGGTAGCTGTAGGCGTTCATGTACCAGATCATCAACATGCCCAGCGTGAAGCCGGTGCAGCCGAGACAGAAGGTGAACCAGCCCACACGCGAGTTGCCCAGCCCCATGGCGGCGTCCATCCCGTGGACCGGGTAGGGGGTGTAAACATCCCAACGCTTGAAACCGGCGTCGCGAACCTTCTCGGCCGCGACCATCGTCCCGGCCGGGGTGTCGAACTCGGCGAGCAAACCGAAGCTCGTCATGGAATCGCTCATCAATGACCTCCTTTCGCGCCGCCGAGCCGGTGATGCGGGTCACCGTGTTCGGAAACGACCTTGACCTCCGCGATGTTGCAGAACGGCAGGAAGCGGACAAACAACAGGAAAAACGTCATGAACAGCCCCATCGTCCCGATATAAGTCCAGATATCCACCCACGACGGAATGTAATAGGCCCAGTTCGATGGCAAATAATCGCGATGAAGCGAAGTCACGATGATGACGAAACGCTCGAACCACATGCCGATGTTCACCACGATCGAAATCGCAAAAACAAACCAGAGATTCGTCCGGAATCGTTTGAACCAGAAAAAGTGCGGCGAAATGACGTTGCAACTGATCATCGACCAGTAGGCCCACCAGTAGGGCCCGAAGGCGCGGTTCTGAAAGGCATACAGCTCATACGGGTTGCCCCCATACCACGCGATGAAAAACTCCATCCCATACGCGTAGCCCACTATCGAACCGGTCGCCAGCAGCACTTTGCACATCAATTCCACGTGCCGGATCGTGATCACATCCTGCAGATTGCAGACCGCCCTCAGCGGCAGCACCAGCGTCAGCACCATCCCGAACCCTGAGAAAATGGCGCCCGCCACAAAGTAAGGCGGGAAAATCGTCGTGTGCCACCCGGGTAATTGCGAAACCGCAAAGTCCAAGGACACGATTGAGTGCACAGACAAAACCAGCGGCGTGGAGAGACCGGCCAGAATCAGATAGGCCTTCTCGTAATTGCGCCAGTGACGGTTCGACCCGGTCCACCCCATCGCAAACAAACCGTATGCAAATTTCTTGATCTTCGTCTTGGCGCGATCGCGAATGACGGCCAGGTCGGGCACCAATCCAACGAACCAGAACAACACGGAAACCGTGAAGTAGGTCGAGACCGCGAACACATCCCACATCAACGGTGAGCGGAACTGCGGCCAGATTGGTCCGTTGGCGTTCGGCAGCGGGAATAGCCACCAATCAAACCAGACACGACCCACGTGCAAGGCCGGATAAATACCGGCGCACATCACCGCGAAAATGGTCATCGCTTCCGCCGCACGATTCACTCCTGTGCGCCACTTTTGGCGAAGCAAAAACAAAATCGCCGAGATCAGCGTTCCGGCGTGACCGATACCGATCCACCAGACGAAGTTGATGATGTCCCAACCCCACATGACCGGGTGCCCATTTCCCCACACACCGACACCGGTCGAAATCTGATAAATGAGCATACAACCCAGCATGGTCATCGTGAGCACACTCGGGATAAAGGCGGCCCACCACCAAAGGGGGGTCTTGCCTTCCACGATCATGGAGACCTGGTCTGAAATCCATCCCATGCTCCGTCCATTCGCGACCAACGGCTCTCTTTCGAGTTCCTTGGGGGGAGCTTGAAGTCTCAGCTCGGCGGGAATGCTTGCCTCAGACATTAGTGCGCTCCTTTCTCGGCATGATGGGCCGCAGCAGCGCCTTCACCGTGACCTTCACCCGCTTTCCCGTGCGCTTCAAGGCTGTTCCCATGTTTTTCCCACTCCTCCATGGTGCGCGGTTTCGCATACGCGTCCGGCATGGACGGATTTGGGTTCCGCACCCGCGCGAGATATGTGGTCCGGGGTTTGGTAAGCAAAAATTCCAATACGGTGTAATCCCGCTGCTGCTGTTTCAGCTTCGAGACCTGGCTGTCCGGATCCTTGATGTTTCCGAATACAATCGCCTCTGCGGGACATGCCTGCTGGCAGGCGGTCTTGATGGTCCCATCCGGCACTTCAACTTCCCCGGACGGACCGGCCTTCACCTTTTGGGTGATCTTGGCCTGCTCGATGCGTTGAATGCAGAAGGTGCACTTCTCCATGACGCCGCGCATACGCACGGTCACATCCGGATTCTTCGCCAGCTTCAGGATTTCCCACTCGTCATCCGGGCGGATGCCGCGATCCGGATTCTTCCACCAGCGCAACATGTCCCACTCGCCATCGGTCGAATGAACCAGCGGGCTTGAGTAGAACGGCCCTTTCAACAAATTCAGCGGACGCTTGTTGTAATCGAGATAATTGAAACGACGGACCTTATACGGACAGTTGTTTGAACAATACCGCGTGCCCACGCACCGGTTGTACACCATCACATTCAAACCTTCATCGTCGTGCGCCGTGGCATTCACCGGGCACACGCTCTCACATGGCGCGGATTCGCAGTGCTGGCAAAGCATCGGCTGCGCGACCATCTGCGGATCCGCAGCTTCACCGGCGTAATAACGGTCAATGCGGATCCAGTGCATCTCCCGGTTCCGGCCCACGAGATCCTTGCCCACGATCGGCAAATTGTTCTCACTCTGGCAGGCGACCATGCACGCGGAACAACCCACGCACGAATTTAAATCAATGGACATTCCCCATTGATGAGGCGATTTCTCGCGCGGTGTCTGACCATCCTTGTCAGGAACATCCAGCGGATTGGTATAGAGCGGCACCGGACGGCCCTGGGAATCCTTCGGCCCGGGAGGCTCGTGCAGGTTCATCCCCTTCGCAAAGTCCGGGTTCTTCTTGTAAATATCGTAGGTCCCCTCGCGAATAATCGGGCGGCCTTCCATCGCACCGTGATTCTGCGTCGTCGAAAGGGGGAACATCCGGCCTGTCGCTTCAATCTTCGCACCGACGGTCACATTTCCAGTTCCAAGACGGACTTTGTAGGCGTCGAAACCAACACCGTTGGCCACGCGTCCCAACTTCTGACGTCCGTAACCCAGCGCCAGACCCAGCGAATAATCCGCAAATCCAGGTTGAATCCATGCGGGGCCTTCCACACTGGCCGACCCGACAGTGACCTTCACCACGGGAACGCTCAACTTCATGTCCTCGTGATCAACAATATCAAGGCCGAGTTCCTTGGCCGTGGCCGCGCTCATCACCACCATGTTGTCCCAGACCATCTTGTGGATCGGATCAGGCAACTCCTGCAGCCAGCCGTTATTCGAGTAACGACCGTCATCCACACTGGCATCCCGGTGGAACACCACTTCAAGATTGGATTTGGAAAGCTCCTTTGCCGCCGGTCCATTGGACACCAGCGTGACTGCATCCCAATTCACCGCCACAGCAACCTCCTTCGATTGCGACGCGGCAAGAAAACCGTCATGTAAAAAGGTCTTCCACGCTTCGGCACCACCTCGCGAAAAAGTATCAAAGGTCGCACGAACGATTTCCTCCGGCTTCAATGCCGACATTCCGCCCACGCGCGCGAGAACTTCAATCGCGGACAACCCGCCATAAAGCGGTGCCACCAACGGCTGGATCGCCACCAGAGTGCCATCTGCGGTCCGGGCGTCTCCCCAGGATTCGAGGTAATGCGCCATCGGCAAATGCCAGGTGGAAGCGGCAAAACTCTCGTCCTCGTAATAGCCGAGCCGCACCACGTTCTTCGCCTTCGCAACGGCTTGCGCCCAGTTCAAACTGGCGGGGGCGTTGTAAGCCGGGTTCGCGCCGAGGATGACGAGGTTTTGAACACTGCCGGAGTTCAATGCGTTCACCAGTTGAGTGATGCCCGCTTCATTGGAAACTTCCGTCTCCAAATAATTCACGGTCGAGCCCACGCCGCGCAACGCCACGTTCATCGCGGCGCAAAGCGCATGGACAGCCTCGCTCTGACGATAGCCCGGGAGCACTACCGCCTTG
>JAYTHD010000268.1:0-7819 GCA_043732975.1 Verrucomicrobiota bacterium | reverse complement strand
GTCACGATCGACAAGCTGGTGTATCGACGCCTGCCTGCTTCGAGTGGCGAACGTCCACATTCCTTTATCTATTTCCTGAGCATCCACAACGATTCGGATGTCGCGGTGACCATCCGGGGCCGAAAATGGGTGGTGACCCACAGCGATGGCCAGGTACTGGTGGTGGAAGGTTACGGGGTGGTGGGGCAGATGCCGTTGATTCCGCCCGGCGGAAAATTCAGTTACAACAGCCAGCATCTGATCTCAACGCCCTCGGCGGTGGCGGAAGGGGCTTATCTGGGGGTTGACGAGAACGAGCGGCCGGTCCTGACCCGGATTCCCAAGTTTCACATGGTCGTTCCGGATTGAAGCGCTGAAACGCGGGCGGGTGGGCGCCGACCGGATCACAGGAACAATTCCTCGGATACCCCTTTTTGGACCCAAGTCCGCCGGAAGGCCGCGGTTCGGTCTCGGCCGAAAAATAAAATTTCTTCAGTGAAAGAAATTTTGCCGTCACCCCGTTTGATCAGTGTGGTCCCGGAAATCCCGCGATGGCTCAAGCCGTTGCGGGCCTTCCGGGTGGTGCCGGACCCGGTGCGTGGGTAGTCGTGCTTCGACGATGCGCGCCGCCGGAACGCCGCGGGACGGCCTTTTGAACCAGCCGCCGCCGGGGAATTTCAAGGAGGTGTTCCCAGGCGGCGGTTCGGTGAGGAGACCGGCCGGCCGATCAGCGACGGAAGCCGATGCCGGCAGCGGCGGGGAGTTCGTGGGCGCAGGGTTGGTCGATGGGTGCATCGTAGCCTGCCGCATTCGGCCGAATGACGGCATTGTTCAGCATCCAGGCCTCCACTTCCTCGCCGCTGACGTCGGCCAGCATGTGGCCGTTGATCTCGACGCAAGGGCTCAGCATCTGGCCCGAACGTTCGATCATTTCGGCCCGCTGGTCCGGTTGGTTGATGATGTCGCGGTCTTCAAACGGAAGCTGGTATTTCCGCATCACCGCACGGATGCCCTGGCTCCAGCCGCACGACGGCTTCAAATAGGCCACAATTTTTGGTGTGGTCACACTGCTCATTGTTGAACTCATCGGATTGACGATAGCCGCAAACCGGGTCGGGGCAACTTGAGCTGCCATCGCTGCGTTGCCTGGTGAAGGCAGCGGTCATGAAAAGTGCCGCGTACGGTCGGCGAACGGACCTTTGAAATCGACCGTCGCGCCGACGGAATCGTGGATTTCCTGGCGGACGACAATGGAATGGTGATCTCGCTGACCAACAGGACGCTGGCCATGGAAACGTGGAAACGGAAGTCAAATACCCCGCCAATTTTGATGTCGGCTTCATCCAGGAAAGCGAACAGCGCGTGAACGAGATCCACCAACAATTGACGGCGGATGGTTACGATGCTCAGCCGCCTTCCAGGCAACATGGCCCCTGGACATTTTACTTCCTGGCGCCGGGAGGCTTCACGATTGAAGATCTCGGTTGAGTCGAGGTTCCCACCAAATGGAGCGGCGAATGATCCTGCGAGCGGACTATGGGCGCCGGGCGTTTACGCTGGTGGAGTTGCTCGTGGTGATGGCCGTCCTCGCTCTCCTTGCCGCATTGCTTTTGCCGGCTCTATCCAGGGCCAGAGCCTCGGCCAGGCGCACCGCCTGCCTGAATCACTTGCGGCAAATCGCCGTGGGTGTGCGCGTGTATGCGGATGACATGGAGGATGTCGGTCCCGCCAAGTCGTCCGGGAAGAAGTCTCTGGATGGCTGGACCGCCTGCAAGCAACTCCTGAACGGCTACGTCGGTCCGAACGGCGCGTCCTCACCGGATGACCGGCTGTTCGCCTGCCCGTCGGACACCTACCATTACGATTTCAACGCCGGCTCGCCAAATGCCTACGCCTATATCGGGCAACCGGTCCATCGGCAGGTATGGTCGGACTACAGCAGCTATGCTTTTAATGGCGGCAACACGCGGACCCATCCGGCGACCGGGGTTCCATTTCCCGGCATCGCCGGCCGGAAGCTGGGTTCCGTCAAAGACCCTTCCCGGACGATTCTGGTGGCAGAGATGCCGGCTTTCTACTGTTTCTCCTGGCACGAGCCGCAGAATCCAAAACAGGTGCACTACTTCAATAATGCGCGAAACTCCGCGGCCTTCGTCGATGGCCATCTCCTTTACCTCAAGTTTTATTACGATGTAAAGCAAAGACAACGCGAGGCGTGGCAATACGATCCGCCCGCCGATTATGAATATAAATGGAGCGGTGATTGAGCGTTCGCACGTTTGCGCCTTTGCGCTGAAGATTCAAGTGGCGGCGTAGGCCACCCAGACATGGCGTGCGGCGAGGTCCGAACGGAAATTCAGACGGTAGTCCACCGACTGCACGGGCGATCAAGTCAGGTCCGATTTATCAACCCGCATTTGTTCTCCAGCGCACGGGCGCCTTTTCTTGGATGGTTTTCCGAGTGGCCTCCAGGCCGCCTTTCAACCGGTCGCTGCCGTCAAACGGCGTCTGGCCGGTGAGCAACCCGGTGGACAAGGAGGCAGCCTTGATCCCGAACCCGATTCACAAAGTCCCTTCGACAAGTCGAAATGGAGTTGGGGACTATCCAGTTCCACGATTCCAAGTGAGACTTGTTGCCCAGGGACAGGTGATTTATTGGCTTTCATGACCTGCATAAGCCCGGAGGCAATTTGACGGTCAGCCTATCTTGGAGAGGAAGGATATGAACACCGAACCGGAAGACGATCCGTCATCTGAACTTTCGGCCGAGTTTTTGCGCGCACTGGAGTCGATGAAGAACCCGGCCACCTTGGGAAATGCCGAGCAAATGGAGGCACTCAGTCTGGCGATGTTCCAGGCGGCCTCCGCTCACGCGGCCGCCCACCCCTCCCCGGATCAGGCTCTCGAGGAGGCCTATGACCGGCAGATCGAGAGCCACGATTGGTTGGCGGCCCTGGCGACCTTGCAACGCCGCGCCGATTCGGCCGCGGCTCGCGGTGAGCATCACCAGGTTTTTCGTCGGAACCAGCAGGCGAGTCAGATTCTTTCGCTGATCGGCAAGCCCGAAGCGGCGTGTGAAATGGCGCGCCACGCGACGGCCGCCGCCCGTCGCTGTGAGGGGGTCCCGATCCTCATTGCGGTGGCGCTGCAAAATGAAAGCCTGCTCGCGCTGAAGTACGGCGATGCCCCGGCAGCGCTGGCCCTCATCAACGCCGCGCTGGTGGAAATCGGTACCGAGCCTTACGCCGAACTGTCACGCGCCCGTGCCCTCGTGGTTCGGGCACGCTGTCAGCTCGAGTTGGGCGAGTTGCGAGAGGTCGAGTCGGATCTTGGGCAATCAGAGCCGATTCTGTGCCGGTTGGGCGAAAGCCTGATTCTTGCCGGCGCGCAGGCCGGACTGGCCGGGTGGCATGAGGTTCGAGCCCGGTGGCATGCCGCCCAAGCTGAAATTTCACAGGCCATCGAAAACCAGCGGTCCGCCGTTCTCGGTCGACGTATCATTTCGGCCGCCCCGCAAGTCGAAGCCCATGTTGCGGCTGTCTCCCTGGCTCCCGCGTTGATCTACCTGGGCGAGTTGCTGGCCCAATCCGGTGATCCAGTCGGTGCGGCGATGGCGCGAGAGGAAGGAGAACAACTCCTTTCCGATCTGCATTTATAAGTCTCACGCAAAGTCACAAAGTCCGCCGAGTGTTAGGCCACAACACTCAGGAGTCCGCAAAATCTCTTGCCGCCTTCGCTTTGTCCGCACAAACTTTTCACAGTTGAACCATTCCGCGAAGGCAAATCTCCCTTCCCGCGGAGTGTTATCAACGGTAATTCCTGCTCTCCAGACGTTGCCCCGTCATTCCTCGCCCATGATCCCGCGATGGCATCTTTATTTTTCAAAACGCATCACACTTCTGGCGTGCTTCCTCGCCGCCGTGGGTTGGGGCTCGTCGGCCGGTCTGGCTGCCATCTTGACATTTCAAGCGACCCTGACGGGAGGTCAGGAGGTGCCACCGAATAGCTCCCCGGCGGTGGGCAGTGTCACGGCGATATATGACCAGTCGACCGGTCAATTCAGCGTGGGCGGTACGTTTGGCGGCCTTACTGCGCCAGCCACTGCCGCGCATGTGCCCAGGGCCGCCGTTGGGGTAGCGGGTCCGGTTGTGAATCCCCTGAGCCTCGTGCCAGGAGGGTCTCCCTCCGGCGCATTTGTGATCGGCGCATTCGCCAGTCCACTAACTCCCGCCCAAATCACGCAACTTCAGAATGGTGAATGGTATGTGAATGTTCATAATGCCAACTTCCCTGGGGGCGAAATCCGCGGCCAGCTGTTGGTGCAGGCAACAGCGGGGAAGGGCTGGCGTCGAAACGGACCGCTGGCGGAAATCAATATGGTTTGGATTTCTATACCGGATATCAATCCCGGGTATCGATCAGTAATGACGGCCAGGTGGGGATTGGGACGACCAGTCCGGCGGAGAAGTTGGAGGTGAATGGGAAGGTGAAGGCGACGGCGTTTATTGGGGACGGCTCGGGGTTGACGGGAATCCCGGCGAGCGCGGTGGCGACGGCACCGCCCGGGATAGTGTTGATTCCTGCGGGTGCGTTTACGATGGGCAATTCCATTGGCGATAGCGACATCCACGATGCCACGCCCACCCCGACGACCGTTTCGGCGTTCTACATGGATGTGAATTTGGTGAGTTGGAGCCAATGGCAATCGGTGTATTATTGGGCGACAGCCCATGGATACATCGACTTGGCAGCGGGAGCTGGGAAGGGAGCGAACCATCCGGTGCAGACGGTGAACTGGTATGATTGTGTGAAGTGGTGCAATGCGCGGTCGGAGCAGGCGGGGAAGACCCCGGTGTATTACTCGGACTCGGGGTTTACCACGGTGTATCAGACTGGGACTGGGACGGTATATGCGATTTGGGCGGGCGTGGGCGAATCGGACCTCCGACTGACGGCCGTCGAGTCCTGTCTTGTGCAGGCAGCGGCTGGCTCGAGAGACTCTCGCCTCCACCGGGTTTGTGGCCGAAGGCCAGCAGTTAAGGTGGAGCGAGACTCTTTCGAGCTAGAGCTGGTGACGAAGTCACGCCCCAACGCGGCTGGCTCGAGGGACTCTCGCCTCCACCAATTCTGCGGCCGCGGGCCGACAGCCAAGGTGGAGCGAGACTCTGTCGAGCTAGTGGCGACGGTCGACACGGCTACGAATGCAGCCAGCGGCGCAGCAGGAAAGGCCAGAGCAGGAGGGTTCCCGGAAGGATGAGGATACGAAAACCCCAGCTTCCGTGTGCGGCCGCCGGATTGATCCGTCCGACGCCAAACCACAGGAAGGGGATGACGAACCCGGCGCCACACAGAAGGTAGATCAATGGCACGATCAGCAGTATTTGGGGGATCATGTTTTGGGGAATGCTTTCCAGGACGACAGCGACACTTCCAAAGAACTGTGACCGCGGATGGCGCGGATAGCGCGGATAGACTCGAAAAGTGGGGTTCTGTATCTGCGTTATCCGCGCCATCCGCGGTTCATTTTCTGAAAGTATCCATGTCGTGCTGGGAGGAGGGTTGGTGGGCCTTGGACCGTTCAGCCTACGGACAGCGAGCCGGGTGAAGGTTTAGGTGAAGCACGGGTTGGGGCTTCGTGCAGCACGGGGAGCCCGGTGTGTAGCGCAGGCTGGCTTTCGCTGGGCTGACGGTGAGCTCGGTGTAGCCCACGCTGACTGCATCGGCGCGGTGCATGCAGATGGAGTTGGGGCCGCAGGCCGGAACATGGGAACGGTGGAGCCGACGGAGCCATTCCTGGGTGCCCGCGGAGCTTTGTTGGAGCGCCTCCCGGAACGTGTGTCCGCGGATCCGCTGGGCGGCGGGCTCGTCGAACCCCGAGGAAATCCAGACGACGGTCTGCCACGGGTGCTCCAGTTGTTGGAGGTGCTGCTGATCCCATTGCCATTCGAACACGGCTTTGCTTTCCGGGAAGATGCCGACCAGACGGAAGGGATTCACCCGCGGGAGTTCCCATCCGGTCAACGCCGTCGCGACTTCGGCAGTCGTGTCCGACTGGAGTGCCCGCCGCACGAGACCACCCCGGCTGACGACGTTGTCGGCCACCTGATTCGGGACGGCATACCAGTTCAACAGGGCGAAAGCGGTTCCGCGATCATTGACACCCATCCAGGTGCCACCGCTTGGCTCCGAGGGAAGGAGGGCCTGACGATTTCCCAGGCGGTGAAGGGCGGCCGGATGGGCGAGGACACGGGTCCGTTGTTCGTCCCGATTCATCCCGAGAACGTACCCATTGCGCCGGGCGATGAAGGTGGCGGTACACATGCGGATTAATCGGCGGGTGGGTAGGTGGCGATCCGGGCGTTGGTGGCGCGCCACGCCTGCCACAGCTCTCCGGGCAGGGTGGGGATGGTTCCGCGCTGGCGATTGGCGGCACCGATGGCGAAGACCAGTTCCCACTGACGGAACAGGGTGCGATAGGCCGCTCCCAGGGAATTCCGACTATCGTAAATACTCGTGGCCTCGGAGGCGGCGCCGTTGAGTTCGATGATCTGAAAGGCCTGTCCGGAACGGAGGGCGGTCTCGGACTCATAGCGGATATCATAGCGGCCGATGAAAAACCCGTGAAGCCGTTGGGAAATCTCATCAATGCGTTGCTCGAGTGCTTCGGTCCATAATCGGGCACCGATGCGGGCGAGCAGGAATATTCCCGTGGTCCAGACGGCGACCGCCGTTCCCGTGGCCAGCAAGAACCGGGTAAACGGGAGTCGGAGAAATCCCGCCGCGAGGTAGGTGGGCAGGCGGGTTCCCGGAACAAAGAGACTGCCGAGCAACAACCAGCTGCCGTGCTGTGAGAACCACTGTTCGCTCCGGGCGACGGCGGCGGGATTGAATAATCGCCGGGTCCATTCGCATTGAAGCAACGGACGGCCGAGGCCGCGGGCGAACAAGTACAGGAGGGCATCCCCCAGCCAGATGCCGAGAAAGATGCCAGTCCACCCCGTCAACCAGGGCAGGTGGCCCGCCGCTGGCAGGACGGCGGCCCCCACCGTGGGCACGTCCTCCTGGACCAGGGTCAAGAGTCCCAGAATGATCGCCTGGGTCGACGGTCGCATCACCGTCCATCCGGCCGGCAGCCACATCGGGGCAACTTCGTTCATGCGGTGGGGGTTGCCGAAGCGGTGCCGATGGGTTCGGGGGCGTCGGAAGCCTGCCGATGCGTGACGGTCGAAGGCGCTAGACCAAAGGGTTCCGGCAGCGGCGCGAACGATCCGGCGGGCATCCTGGTCGCGGCGCCGGGGGGCCGGGAGGTTCGAGGGGAGCCGGGTGTGCGGCGGGGGCGCGGTTTCCACAGTCATGGATGAATGGACGAGCTGGACATTCTGGTCGGAGGCGAGGCGGGTGACGTCAGTGCGGACAACCGTGATCCCCACACGCGGATTCATGACGAGCGCCAAAATAACCGCCCACAATGGGGATCTGATGGCGGCGGAGGATCAGGATGCCCACGCCGCAGGCGAAGCTGAGGACCGCGAGGGCAAATAACAATCCGCCGTCATTCTGCACTTCGATGCCCAGTTGAGTCAGGTGGCTGCCGATCGCTCCAGTCATCAGGGTAAGCGACAGCAGGGCTCCCCATGTCACGGTGCGGGGTGCCAGCAACAGGACGACGGCGATAAGTTCGACGACCCCCGATACGATCCGTCCCCAGGGTTCGACGCCGAGTTGGGTGAAGATATAGCGGGACTCCGGCGCGCCGCTGAACTTGAAGAACAGGGTTTGTGCCAGGATTCCCGCAGCGATGATCTGCAGGATCCAGCTGATCGTGGTTTTCAGTTTGCAG
>JAYTHD010000267.1:0-11175 GCA_043732975.1 Verrucomicrobiota bacterium | reverse complement strand
AATCTCGACCCCACGCAGCCCTGCCCCGACTGCGAATTCGCCGGCTGGGGTGAAGTGATCGAAAAAAGTCCCGTAACCTTGAAACTGAAGGTCAAACGGGACCGGATGATTCCGGTGGTCAAGGAACTGCTGGATCGGCTTCCCGTAAAGGATTTTTCCGTGGAAGAAGTGCCCATCGAGGAAATCATCCGACGCGTGTTCCAAAGAGCCGACTGACCCGCGCGCCGTCCAGAACGCCATGGGTGCCGGTCCGTCCACTTTTGCGACCCGCCCTCGTCCATTCCCCGGGGTGGTGTAGCCCCTACGGCTTGCTCGTGATCCGACCCCAATCGAGGCCGTGTTGGTCGGCGTAGGCGTTGAAGGCCTTTTCGTGCAGGATTAACACCGCCCGGACGACGCTGGAGTCATCCGCGTGGCCCAGTTTGCCCAACCCGCCCGGGATGATGTCCATCTTCTTGTGAGCATACATGATGGCGAACACCCCGCTGGCCAGCGCGCTGTAAGGCAGGTCCTTGTAGGCTCCGTCGGCGGTGTCTTCCACGCAATGGGCGAGGAATTCCAGTTGATCCACGAGATGAGGGAAATGCGGCGCATTGATCTGCGCGAACTCCGCCCGCCAAAGGGGCAGATTGCGCACACACCGGTCCAGCGTCGCGGGAGTCACCTGCGCGGCGCCGTGGGCCACATAACTGGCAATCTCAGACATGCTGGCAGCCTAATCAGGTTCTCCGGCGAAAAGCAACCCGCGAGTGCCCGCCCGCCATGGCCCAAACGCATTTCGTCCCCCACTTTCTTGCGCCCGGAGGCAATCACGCCCAGCGTCCCGGGACATCGCTCATCACATGGCTGCTCCATCCGAACGTACGGCAACCGCCCAGGCGAAATTCCACTGTCCTGCCTGCGGGGCGGAGGCCACCTGGAACCCCGCCAAACAGGCGCTGGTGTGCTCGTTTTGCAACACGGTTTCACCCGCCCAATTGACGGGCGACGCGGAACAGAATGGGATCGTCGAACATGATCTCGTGACCGCCCTGCGGGGCATCCCGGAGGATTCCCGCGGCTGGCAGGCCGAGAAAACCAGTGTGCGCTGCCAGAGTTGCCAGGCCATTTCCGTTTTCGACGCCGCCAAGGTGGGTCAACGCTGCGATTTTTGCGGATCGGCGTCGCTCGTTCCCTATGACCAGGTCAAGGAGTCGATCCGTCCGGAAAGCCTGATGCCGCTCAAGGTCAGTGAAACGCAGGTCCGGGAAATGATTCGCCAGTGGTATGGACAACGCTGGTTTGCCCCAAGTTCCCTCGGCACCAAGGCCATGACCGATACCGTGCGCGGGGTTTATCTGCCGTACTGGACTTTCGACGCCCACGTCGACGCCCAGTGGGAGGCGGAGAGCGGCTATTACTATTACGAAACCGAATCCTACCGCGACGCCAACGGGAATGTGTCCCAACGTCAGGTGCAACGTGTCCGCTGGCAGCCCAGTTCCGGGAGCTTTTCGCATTTTTTTGACGACGACATCATCTGCGCCAGCAAGGGCATCAACCATGATTTGCTGGGCAAGGTCGAACATTTCCCGACCAAGGAACTCGTCCCCTACAACGCCGGCTACCTCGCGGGCTGGACCGTGGAGCGCTATCAAATCGACCTCATCCAGGCCGCCCGGAGTTCCCGCGCCAACATGGAAGCCCAATTGCAGCAAATGATCGGCAGCCAGGTTCCCGGCGACACCTATCGCAATCTGCAGATCGCCGCGAATTGGTCCGGGCAGACCTTCAAGCACATCCTCGGACCGATCTGGCTGCTGACCTACGAATACCACGGACGGAGCTTTCAGGTGGTCATCAACGGCTACACCGGCGCCATCGCCGGGAAACATCCGATCAGTGCGTGGAAGGTCATCCTCTTGATTCTGGGCGTGCTCGTGTTGGCCGGGATCATCGCCTTCTTCGCCAACCGTCATTGAGGCAGGAAACGGCCTACCCCGCGCGCCGTTCCCGGATGGCGGTGAGAATGTCCGCGACGACCTCGGCCCGGGGTTTCGCTCCCTGCGGGCCTTTGCTGTGCAACCGCACACTCACCTGACCGGCCTCCAGATCGCGACCGCCCAGCACCAGCATGGTGTGAACCTTCGCCTCTTCCGCCCGTTGAATCTTGGCCTTGATCGGATCCGTACCGAAGTCGCCCTCCGCCCGGACAAAGGCCGCGCGGAGTTCGGCGACGAGGGCGCGGCCATACTCCACCAGGCGCGGCTCATCATTCAGGGTCACCACCCGGACCTGCTCCGGAGCCAGCCACAGGGGGAAATTCCCGGCGTAATGCTCGATGAGAAACCCGATGAAACGTTCGTGCGTCCCCAACGGCGCGCGGTGAATACAGAGCGGCGTCTTGTCCGTATTATCGCGATCCTTGTAAACCAGACCGAAGCGCTTCGGCACCGCAAAATCCACCTGATTCGTGGCGATGGTGAACTCCCGGCCGATGGCACTCCAAACCTGCACATCGATCTTCGGTCCGTAAAACGCGGCCTCATTGGGCACTTCGAGAAAGTTGATTCCCGAATCCACAAGCACCTGCCGGACCATGTCCTCGGTCTTCTTCCAGAGCTCCGGTTCATCCACGAATTTCTGACCCAGCCGCGCCGGATCGTGCGTGCTGAAACGCATCTGGTACCGGCCGAGTCCGAAGATATTAAAATATTTGAGATACATCTCGTTCACCGCGCGAAACTCGTCGGCAAACTGTTCCGCGGTGCAGTACATGTGGGCGTCGTTCATCTGCATGGAACGGACGCGCATCAGCCCAAAAAGCTCACCGGATTGCTCGTACCGATAACAGGTGCCGTACTCGGCCAGGCGCAACGGAAGATCCCGGTAGCTGCGGGGTTCCGCCGCAAAGATGCGATGATGATGCGGACAGTTCATCGCCTTCAAATAATACCGCTCCGTCGGATGTGCGGGAGATCCGGGCGCCGGCGGCGTGGATCCACCCTTTTCGTCCAGCTCCATCGGCGGAAACATGCTCTCGGCGTAATATGGCAGGTGACCCGACGTCTTGTACATTTTCTCCCTGGCCAGATGCGGCGTCCGGACCCGGACGTAACCCGCCTGGAACTCGGTCTCCTTGGCGAGACGTTCCAACTCTTCCAACAACACCGCACCTTTCGGCAGCCAGAGCGGCAGCCCGGGACCAACATACTCCGCATCCATGGCAAAGAGCCCCATCTCCGCGCCAATCCTGCGATGATCGCGCCTGCGGGCTTCCTCCTGGAGCTTCAGCCAGGTTTCCAGTTCCTCCTTGTTCTTGAAGGCCGTCCCGTACAATCGCTGGAGCTGCGGATTCTTTTCGTTGCCGCGAAAATACGCGCTCGCGACTTTCATCAACTTGAACGCCTTCACGTTGCCCGTCCGCATCACGTGCGGTCCGGCGCACAGGTCCACAAACTCCCCGTTCTGATAGAAGCTGATGGATTCCCCTTCCGGAATGTCCCCGAGACGTTCGACTTTAAATTTCTGACCCTTCGCGGCAAAGAAGGCGCGCGCTTCCTCGCGGGTCTTGAGGCTCTTCTCAAACACCTGGTTTTCCTTCACCACCTTTTTCATCTCCTCCTCAATCCGCGGAAAATCCTCGGGGGAGAACCGGTGATCCAGCTCGAAATCGTAGTAGTACCCCTCATCCGTCGGCGGACCAATATCGAGGATCGCCTCCGGCCAGAGTCGGAGGACGGCGGTGGCGAGAATGTGAGCGCAGGAATGGCGGATACGCTGGACCTCATCCATTTGAGCCCGCTGGTCGAGCGTCTTGCGTTGCACGTCCGTTTTGGCGGCGGCAAGGTTGGATTCTTCGTTCATGGGAAATAATAATGGAAACGCCCCGGACCGTTCAGGGTACGAGGCGATGCGCGTCCGGACTGAGCCCGGACGCTACGGAGTGGTGATGTGACCGACGAAACGCACTGTCGCAAACGAAACAGAAATCCCGGGCCAGGGCAAACGAATTGCCGTTCGTTTTGGCGCCGGTTGAGGGGGGCGCTCCGAGTGGTAACGAAGGAATGCCAGGCATCCGGAGAACCACGAGGCTTGTCCGCTTTGCCACGGCAGTTACCCGGGAATGTGACCCCAAATGCTGGATGGCAGCGCTCGCCCCGAAGCCAAGCGGCAGCCACCTACGGCAGCACAAAACTTCGCGGCCTTTCGCCGCGTGGACTGCGGACTAGAACACCAATTCCTCCTCCGCCATCAACGACTCCGAGCTTCTTGAGAATCTTCCAATGGACTCTTTGACCTCGGCTTCCCTGCAAATAAGGCGATCCGGATCGCGACCCACCGGGAATCGCCCTGGCGCCTGCGTTGCCAGAATTGTGTCCGTCCCGCCAGTGCGCGGCCATGGATCCGGGAGGCTCTGGCTTGGTGGCAACAGCCTGTTAGGGTTCTTCAATGTCGCGCCACTCGCGGAATGATCAGGCCGGGATCGAGTTGCCCAAGGCGCGGCTCGATCGGGAATCCCTCCGTCAGGCGCTGGTCATGTTCCGCTACCTCCGCCCCTACCGCGCCCGCTTCGCCGCCGCCCTGGTCGCCCTTTTCCTCGCCAGCCTGCTGAGCCTCGCGTTTCCCTACCTCGCGGGCAGCATCATCGATGCCGCCGTCGTCGCCGCAAATGGTCGGAAGGTGACCAGCGTCGATCGCACCGCCCTGATGCTCGTGGCCGTCCTCGCGGTCCAGGCGGCGCTCCTGTTTTTCCACTCGCTTTCGTTCGCCACCGTCGGGCAAAAGGGCTTGGTCGATCTCCGGATGGACACCTACGCGCGACTGCTTTCGCTGCCCATGAGTTTTTTCGGCCAGCGTCGCGTGGGTGAACTGGCGAGTCGTCTCTCGGCAGACCTGGTGCAGATCGAGGACACCCTGATCGCCATCCTTCCGCAATTCCTCCGCCAAACTACACTTCTCCTGGGTGGCATTGCCCTGATCGCCGTCACGTCGTTGAAACTGACCGCCATCATGCTCGCCAGTCTCCCCGTGCTCACCGTGGTGGCCGTCGTCTTCGGCCGGAAAACCCGGCGAATCGCCCGCGACGCCCAGGATCGTCTCGCCGACACCGCCACCATCGTCGAGGAGACCCTGCAGGGAATCATCAACGTCAAGGCCTTCACCAATGAGTCCTACGAATTGGGACGCTATCGGCAGGGACTGGCGGTTTTTCTGACGGCGACTCTTCGCGGGGCGCATCTGCGTGCGTCGTTCATCGCGTTCATCGTGTTTGCCCTTTTCGGGTCGATCGTCC
The DNA here is from genome assembly GCA_043732975.1 of Verrucomicrobiota bacterium. Classification (GTDB taxonomy): domain Bacteria; phylum Verrucomicrobiota; class Verrucomicrobiia; order Limisphaerales; family UBA9464; genus CANIZL01. Next base: position 5,900 of record JAYTHD010000267.1, on the reverse strand, counting down.
TCGTGCTCTGGTCCGGCGCCCGCTTGCTGAGTACGGGTGAAATCACCTTTGGCGACCTCACCCGCTTCATCCTCTACACCACCTTTGTGGCCGGTGCGATGGGACAGTTCGCGGAACTCTACAGCCAACTGCAAAAGGCGGTGGGCGCCACGCAGCGGGTCCGCGAACTGCTGCGGGAAACCGGCGAAGTGCCGGTGGGGCTGACCGCGGAACCGTCGCCGCCGCTCGCGCGATTCCAAGGGGACGTTCGGTTTGAAAATGTCCATTTCACCTATCCTTCGCGGGAAGGCGTCGAAGTGCTGCACGGTATCGATCTGGTCGCCGAACCCGGAAGGAAAATTGCCATCGTGGGTCCCAGCGGTGCCGGCAAATCCACCCTGATTTCACTGCTCCTCCGGCTTTACGATCCCGCCGCCGGACGTCTGCTCATAGACGGCCGGGACGCCCGCGAGCTGCCGCTCGCGGGATTGCGCGCCCAGATGTCGATCGTGCCCCAGGAAGTGCTCCTGTTCGGCGGCAGCATTGCCGAGAACATTGCCTACGGCCGCCCGGGGGCATCGCTGGCGGAAATCGAAGACGCCGCCCGGCAGGCCAACGCGCACGATTTCATCCACGCCTTTCCACAGGGATACCAGACCACGGTGGGCGATCGCGGAATCCGGCTTTCCGGCGGACAACGACAACGCGTGGCCATCGCCCGGGCGATCCTCCGCAATCCGGCCATCCTCATCCTCGACGAGGCCACCAGTTCGCTGGATTCCGAAAGCGAACGCCTGATTCAGGAAGCCTTGGAGAAGCTGATGCGCGGTCGCACCTCCTTCATCATCGCCCACCGCCTCGCCACCATTCGTCACGCCGATCAGATCGTGGTGATCGACGCCGGCCGGGTGGTGGAAACCGGCACCCACGGGGAGTTGCAAGCACTTGAAGGCGGCATTTATCGCCGGCTCGCCGCGCTACAATTTGGTCCGGAGCCGGCGCACTCAATTCCGTGATCGGAACTTCTTTCGACTGCGTCACCCGCCCCAAGACGCTGACGCGACCTGGATTTCGCCAGTGATGCCGCTGGTCTGACGTTAAGGGACATGTTGCCTTGGCGACCGCACAGCCTAAAACTCCATGATGATCTGCAAGCTCACCGCCATCATCGAACAGGACGAGGACGGCGTCTTCGCCTACTGCCCCGAACTCAAGGGCTGCCACACACAGGGCGAAACCGTGGACGACGCGCTCACCAACCTGCGCGAGGCGGCCGGGCTTTATCTCGAAACGCTCAAGCCGGCTGAGTTGCGCAAGCTGACCCGCAAGACCGTACTCTCCACGTCGCTGGAGGTCGTCTGTGCCTAAGCTGCCGCGCCTCACCGCGGCCTCGGCCGAGCGCAAGCTGCTCCGGGTTGGCTTCGTGTGGCTGCGCTCCAAGGGAAGCCACCGGATCTACTTCAGGGACGGGCAGCGGGTGGTGATCCCCTTCCACGGCGGGAAATCGCTTCACCCGAAGATTGTGAAGGAAGTGCTGGAGGCAGTGGGTGAGATCTGACGACATGGCCCTCTCGAAGTCCCCTTCATTCATGGATGGACCGCATTTCATCCGGGCCATTTCTCGAAAAATGCTCCTTGCCGGACCAGTTGCGATCATTACCTTGCCGGTTCGCTTTTTATGAAGTCGGATACTCATCCTCAGAACTATCGGCCGGTCCTCTTTCGGGACTCGGCCAACGGGCAGGCGTTTTTGAGCCGTTCCTGCGCTCGCACCTCGCTGACCGCGAAATGGGAGGACGGCAAGGAATACCCACTGGTCCTCATGGGCATCAGCGCGTTCAGCCATCCGTTCTACACGGGTCATCAAACGTTTGTGGATACCGCCGGCCGCGTGGACAAGTTCCAGCAGCGCCTCGCCAAGACCCAGGCCGTTCAAGCCGCCCAGGCCGCCAAGGTCACGTCCAAGAAGAAGAAGTAGCCGGTTGCCACCCGCCGCCCGCCGCCCGGTCCTCCCCACGAGGCCGTGCCGGCGGGCGGTTTGCTTTCCCCCCCCGCCGCTTCCCCCACCCTGTCGTGCCCGGGGCATCGGGGGCGGGATCGCTTCATAACCGAACCCGTCTTTTTCCGCCGACATGGATCTCCTGCCCTTCCTAGAGCGCTTCCGGACCCGCTTTGCGGAGGTGGAATCGCAGTTGAGTGCCCCCGATGCTTTTGCCAACGCGCAACGCGGCCAGGAATTGACCCGCGAACATTCCCGATTGCGGCATTTGGTGGAGGCCGGGGCCGCTTGGGAAAGGACGATGGAGGAATTGGCCGGTAATCGTGAACTGCTCGCCGCGGAGGGTCTCACATCGGAGCTGGGCCAACTGGCCGCCGAGGAAATCCCCGGGCTCGAAGCCCAGGCCGCCCGCCACGCCCTGACCTTGCAGGAGGGCGTCATCCCGCCCGATCCCACCGATTCGCGAAATACCATCGTGGAAATCCGCGCCGGCGCCGGCGGGGCCGAGAGCGCTTTGTTTGCCGCCGATCTCTACCGGATGTATCAGCGTTACTCCGAAGAGCGCGGTTGGAAGATCGAGCCGATGGATTCCAACCCCTCGGATTTGGGCGGCTTTCGTGAGATTATTTTCCTGATCGCCGGCGACGATGTCTTCAAGCGCTTGAAGCACGAATCGGGTGTCCACCGGGTGCAGCGCGTGCCGGCCACCGAGGCGCAGGGACGCATCCACACCAGCACCGCCACCGTCGCGGTGCTGCCCGAAGCCCAGGAGGTCGACGTGGTCATCAAGCCCGAGGATCTCGAAATCAACGTCTGCCGCGCGGGCGGGCACGGGGGACAGGGTGTGAACACCACGGATTCCGCGGTGCGGATTGTCCACCGCCCCACCGGCATCGAGGTGCGCTGCCAGGACGAGCGTTCGCAGCACAAGAACAAGGCCAAGGCCATGACGGTATTGCGCTCCCGCATGCTGGAGCGGAAGCGCGCCGAGGAAGACGCGAAATACGCCGCCCAACGCAAGGATCAGGTCGGTACCGGGGAACGAAGCGAGAAAATCCGGACCTATAACTTCCCGCAAAACCGCGTCACCGATCATCGCGTGGAACTGACGCTCTACAACCTGACCGGCTTCGTGGAGGGAAAAATGGACGAAGTCCTGGATGCCCTCGCCGCCGATGAACTCCGGCACAAGCTGGCCTTGCTTCAGGCAGCGTGATCGACACTGATTTAATATGGCGCCCCAGGCTTTGATCTTCGACTGCGACGGCACCCTCGCCGACACCATGCCGCTGCACTGGCGGGCCTGGGAAGAGACGGTGCGGATTTACGATCTGCAGTTCACCGAGGCCCGGTTTTACGCGCTGGGAGGTGTGCCCGCCCGCAACATCCTCAGCCTGCTCTTCGCGGAACAGGAACGCGTCGGACTGGATGCCCATGTCATCGCGAAGGAAAAGGAGGAACGTTACCTCCGTCTGCTGCCCGAAGTGCGGGCCATCGAACCCGTGGTGGAACTGGCCCGGGTCTGCCGCGGCCGGGTGCCGCTCGCGGTCGCCACCGGCGGTTCCCGTCCGGCGATTCCGCTCGTGCTGGGGGCGCTGGGAATCCTGGACTGGTTTGGCGCCGTGGTGACCAGCCAGGATGTCAAGAATCCCAAGCCGGCCCCGGACCCGTTTCTCGAGGCCGCACGGCAGTTGGGCGTCGACCCACGACGCTGCCGGGCTTACGAGGATACGGACTTGGGCTTGGCCTCGATCCGCGCCGCTGGAATGGAAGCGGTGGATGTCCGGCCGTGGTATGCGTCGACGGCAAAATTCCGGGGCTGATCCCGATGACGTTCGATCCGGGAGTCGCTCATTGCCCGGCAGGGACCCGCCCCTATGGTGGTCCGAAGACAACATTGTGAAAGCCCTCCTGGAGACTGCCGACCGGAAAACCGAACGCGCCTTTTTGATCGGCGTTGAACTCAAGACGCATTCGTCCTGGGACGTGCGGGATTCGTTGGATGAACTCGCCGAACTGGCATCCACCGCTGGAGCCAAGGTCATCGGCGAAGGCATCCAGCGACTTGAGACGCCGCACTCCGCCACCTACATCGGCGCCGGCAAATCGGAGGAATTCGCGCAATTCTGCCAGGCCCAGGAAGTCGATACGGTCATTTTCGACGACGAACTCACCGGCGCCCAGGGGCGCAATCTCGAAAAGATTTTTGCAGGCTGCAAAGTCCTGGATCGCACGGCGCTGATTCTCGAGATCTTCGCCCAGCGCGCCCGCACGCGGGAAGGCAAGCTCCAGGTCGAACTCGCCCAATTGGAATATCTCTTCCCGCGCTTGACGCGCTATTGGACCCATCTGAGCCGGCAACGGGGATCGACCGGATCCATCGGCGGCGAAGGCGAATCGCAGTTGGAGTCGGATCGGCGCAAGACCCAGGAGCGGATCGACAAGATCAAGTCGGAACTCCAAACGGTGCGCCGCCAGCGGGCCACGCAGCGGGCGGGCCGGCAGCGGCATCAGTGGCCGCTGGCATCCATTGTGGGCTATACCAACGCCGGCAAATCCACCCTGCTTAATTCACTCACCGGCGCGGAGGTTCTCGCGGAGGACAAACTGTTCGCCACGCTGGATCCCACCACGCGCCGCCTGCGCCTCCCCAACAACCAAAGTGTCCTGCTCAGCGATACCGTCGGCTTCATCCGCAAGCTGCCCCACGGACTGGTCGAGGCGTTCAAAGCCACCCTGGAGGAAGTGGTGGAAGCCGATTTGCTGATCCACGTCGTCGACGCGAGCCATCCCCACGCGGAAGCACAAATCCGGGCGGTTAATCAGGTGCTGGAAGAAATCGGCGCGCTGACCAAACCCACCCTCATGGTGTTCAACAAAGTGGACCGCCTCCCGACACCCGACCTCGCGGAACGTCTCTGCGCGGCCTTTCCCAAGGCGGTGGCCGTTTCCGCACGGACGCGCCAGGGTTTTGAAGCCTTCCATTCCGAGATTGGCACCCTGCTCAAGCCCATCCGGAAATTTTTGGATCTCAGTATTCCGCACAGTGAATCCAAAATAATCGCGCGATTACACGCCCTCGGGGAGGTGGTGGAGGAAAAATATACCGGGAAAACCGCCCGGATCCGAGCCCGCATCCCGCCGCATATCCACCATGAATTCGAACGGTATGTCGTGATAGCCGCCGGATAGCCGCGCCTCCGGCACCCCCGCAACGCCACTGTCCGAGTGACCTCCCGCGAGCGCACCCCCCGGCCCGCGGATCCGCCGGATCCCCCGCCGACAAATCCTTCATCCGCGCCTGTCACAGGCCCCGGCGGGACACATTCACGGTTTGCGAACAAGATAGGATTGCGTCCACGGCGGCGGCGCGGGAAGGGTCTTGGCGTTAACCGCCGCCGACCATTCCGCGTCGGTCATGCGGGTGCCGTAGGGCTTGGTAAATTCGTAGTGCGACATGACGGGCCCGGCGAAAACCATCCGGTCGGGCCCGTTGTCAACAGCGATCATCAACAGGTTCACCCGGCCCACACCTTCGTGCAAAACCGCCCCCGGATCCAAGTCAGTATCCGATGGTCCATCGGTGTGGACGTCGGTAACGAGGAAATCGGGGAAGACGCTGTCGTGATTGGGCGGGACTTGGTTGGGGAGATAGGGAGGATTCGGTTCACCATTGCCGAACATCCCCCAATAAAACAGTTGTGGATACCAGCCGTTGTATTGACGCGATCCCAGGTAAGTATTGACCTGTTCAATAGTATTTTCGAGAAAATACGTTTCCCCTGGCAACAAGGGCTGCTGCCGCAACTCCTTGACGGAAATCTCCGCCAACGTATTGCAATTGGTGGCGAAGCGCCGAAAGAATACCGGCGGACTAGTCAGTATCAGATCGGGCGGATAGGCTGTCGGAAAGCTAAAAATA
>JAYTHD010000266.1:0-6047 GCA_043732975.1 Verrucomicrobiota bacterium | reverse complement strand
GGCAGCGAAGGCGCCCTCGTCGCGGGTGGACTGACGGCGACGGTCGCCGGCCTGGCCGTGGTCGCCGCGCCGCAGTGGGTGGTGATCAGCGTGATGATTGGCGCGGGGATCCTCGGCGGGGGCCTGTGGATCACGCTGGTGGGCGTGCTGTATTATTTCCGCAACGTCAATGAAACGATCAGCAGCCTGCTGTTGAACTACGTCGCCATCGCCTTCCTGAATCATCTGGTGAACGGGCCGTTGCGGGATCCCAGCAGTCTGAACAAGCCGTCGAGCTTTCCCATTCCGGACGAAAAAATGCTGCCCCTGATCGGCAGCACGAACGTTCACTATGGCCTCATTTTCGGGCTCGTTGCGTGTCTCATCGCTTGGGTGCTCATGGAGCACTCCCTGTTCGGCTTCAAGGTCCGCATGATCGGCGGCAACATCCGCGCGGCGCGTCTCGCCGGGTTGCCCGTCGCGCGGTTGGGCTTGATTACCTGCTTTCTGGCGGGCGGCGCCGCGGGTCTGGCCGGCATGGTGGAAGTCGCCGCGGTGCACGGTCGCGCGAATGAATCGCTGTCCGCGGGCTACGGCTACGCCGGTATTCTCGTGGCCTTTGTGGCACGCCATCGGGGCTTGCCCATCCTCCTGGTCGCCACGCTGCTGGGCGGCATTCTCGCCAGTGGCGGCATCCTGCAACGCCAGTTTCAACTCCCCGACGCCACCATCCTCGTCTTTCAGGGATTGGTGTTCCTCGTGATTCTTTTCAGCGAGTCGCTTTACGGAAAATTCAAATTCTTCCGGGAGCCCGGCGTATGAATGCCGAATCCATTGGTGGCTGGGGTGTGGTGATTGGTGTGCTATCGGGCGCCGTGCGCGGAGGGACGCCGTTCCTGCTCGTGAGTCTCGGGGAATGTCTCACGGAAAAGAGCGGCAAGATCAATCTCGGGCTCGAAGGCGTCCTGCTGATGGGCGCCATGAGCGCCTATGCCGTCGCCTACCGAACGGGCAATCCGTGGGCGGGCGTGGTTGCCGCCGGCGTCGCCGGGGCCCTCCTCGGCGCGCTGCACGCCTGGTTGGTTTCGCGCCCCCGGGTGAACGACATCGCGGCGGGTATCGCCATGCTGATCTTCGGCACCGGCTTCGCCTTTTTTCTGGGCAAGCCGTACATCCAGCCCAGCGCCCCGCAATTGCCCGCCATCGCACTCGGTGGCTGGACCTCGGTGCCGCAAATCGAGGCGGCCCTCAAGTTCAGTCCGCTGTTTTTCTTCGGCGTGGCGATGGCCTTCGCCCTGCAATGGTTTTTCCGTTCGACCCGCTGGGGCCTTCAAGTGCGCGCGGTCGGTGACGCTCCGGCGGCCGCCCAGGCGCTGGGAATTTCCGTGGGTCGCACGCGGCTCGCCGCCATCGTGACCGGCAGTGCGCTGGGCGGCATCGGCGGGGCGCATCTGTCGTTGTTTTATCCCGGAGCCTGGACCGAGTCGATCAGCAGCGGACAAGGACTCATGGCGGTCGCACTGGTCATTTTTGCGCGCTGGAATCCGGTCAAATGCCTGTGGGCGTCGCTCCTTTTTGGCGGCGCCCAGGCCGTGGGGCCTTCCCTCCAGGCGGTGGGCATCAGCACCGGCTACTACCTCTGGAACGCCTCGCCGTACTTTCTCACGCTGGCCGTGATGCTCTTCACCTGTTCCCCAAAACGCACTTTGATCGGTGCTCCCGGCGCCTTGGGAGTTGCCTCCTGAATTTCCAAACCTTCCTGCCACATGACCCGTTACGTCGCTGCCGATCCGTATCCCTGGCCCTACAATGGCGAGCTGCGCCCGGACAACACGGTCCTGGTGATCATCGACATGCAGACCGATTTCTGCGGCCCGGGCGGCTACGTCGACAAGATGGGCTATGATCTCTCGCTTACCCGTGCGCCGATCAAGCCCATCCGAGGTCTGCTGGACGCCGCGCGGGCACGGGGTTTTGGCATCATCCACACGCGCGAGGGACATCGACCGGATCTCTCCGATTTGCCGGCCAACAAACGCTGGCGCAGTCAACGGATCGGTGCCGGGATCGGCGACCCCGGGCCTTGCGGGAAGATCCTGATCCGCGGCGAGCCCGGTTGGGAGATCATTCCCGAACTCGTGCCGCTCCCGGGGGAAGCGATCATCGACAAACCCGGCAAGGGCTCCTTCTACGCCACGGATCTCGATCTGTTGTTGCGCCGGAAGGGGACGCAGAATGTGGTCCTCACCGGCATCACCACGGATGTGTGTGTTCACACCACGATGCGCGACGCCAACGATCGCGGCTACGAATGTCTGCTGCTCTCCGACGCGACCGGCGCGACCGATCACGGCAATCATCTCGCCGCGTTGAAGATGATTAAAATGCAGGGCGGCGTCTTTGGCGCCGTGGCCGATTCCACCGCGTTCCTGAAGGCCATTGAAAGCTGACCGGCCATGCTCATCCCGCCACCCGCTGAACGACCCGCGCTCCCGCTCCCGCTCGAGTTGGTGCAGGTGACCAAGCGTTTCGGCGCCTTCGTGGCCAATGATCGGATCTCGCTCAAGATTCCTCCGGGGACGTTCCACGCGCTCCTCGGGGAAAACGGCGCCGGCAAGAGCACCCTGGTGAAATGCATCATGGGCTATCACCAGGCCGACGAGGGGGACATCGTCATCGACGGTCATTCCCGCGAGATCAAGAGTCCCTTCGACGGCTATCAATATGGGATCGGGATGGTGTATCAGCACTTCACCCTCGTGCCCGCCATGACCGTCGCGGAGAACCTCGTGCTCAGCCGTCCGGATCTGCCGCGGATCATCAACTGGAAGCTCGAAAACGAGCGACTCCGCGAGTTCATGAAGACCGCGCCGTTTCAGGTGGATCTCGACACCCCGGGCGGACAGCTCGCGGCCGGCCAGAAGCAAAAGGTGGAGATTCTGAAACAACTTTATCTGAACAGCCGCCTGCTGATTCCCGACGAGCCGACGTCAGTGCTGACGCCGTCCGAAGCCGATGAAGTGCTGGGTCTGATTCGGGACCGGGTGAAGTCCGGCGCCTTGAGCGTGTTGTTGATCACGCACAAGTTTCGCGAGGTCTTTGGCTTCTGCGATGAAATCACCGTGCTGCGTCGCGGCAAGTTTGCCGGCGCCGGGAAGGTGGCGGATCTCACCGCGGACGACATGGCCGCCATGATGATGGGCGGTCAACGCGAGGCGAAGATTGTCCCCAAGGTGGCCCACGAACCGGGTCCGGTGGCGCTCGAATTGAAGGATCTTTCTGCCAATCGCGACAGCGGTGTGCCCGCGGTGAGTCACGTCCAACTGCAGGTGCGCGAGGGCGAAGTGGTTGGCATCGCCGGAGTGTCTGGCAATGGTCAGCGCGAACTGGTCGAGATCCTCGCCGGTCAACGTCCTGCGAGCGCCGGTGAAGTCCGCGTGCATGGTGAACCGTACCACGCCACGCGCCAGGAGGCCTGCAAACACCAGGTGTTTTTGGTACCGGAAGAGCCGTTGCGCAACGGCTGCGTGCCCCGGATGTCCGTGGCGGAGAACATTTCCTTTCGGAGCTTTGACCGACCGCCCATTGCCCGTGCCAAATGCTTCGTCAGCCGGAAGGCCATTCGCCGACTCGCGCAGGGCTTGATCGCGCGTTTCGCGGTCAAGACGCGTTCCCCCGAGACGCCCATCGGCGATCTCTCCGGCGGCAACGTGCAGCGCGCGGTCCTCGCCCGGGAGCTTGGCTCCGGCACGGCGCGGGTGTTGATCACGGCCAATCCCTGTTTCGGACTCGACTTCGCCGCCGTGGAATCCATCCACAGCCAGATCACGGAGGCGCGCAACCGCGGTGTGGCGGTGTTGCTCGTCAGCGAAGATCTCGACGAACTGCTCGCCCTGGCTGATCGGCTGATCGTGATTTCCCACGGTGAATTCGTCTACGAAACCACCCCGGCCCAGGCGGATCTCAAGACCATCGGTCACCACATGGCCGGCCACTGAAAAACGCAACCCCGCCAACGATGTCAACACCCTCCCTGATCACCGTCGCCGCCGAGCCCTATCCGTTTGAATTTTCTCCGGCCTCCGTTGCGCTGTTGATCATCGACATGCAGCGGGATTTTCTTGAGCCCGGTGGCTTTGGGGAAATGCTGGGCAACGACGTGAGTCAGTTGCGGCGGACGATCGTGCCGAATCAGCGATTGCTCGCCGCCTGGCGCGCCAAGGGCTGGCAGGTGCTGCACACGCGCGAGGGACATCGTCCCGACCTCACCGATTTGCCGCCGGCCAAAAAGATCCGCGGACGCAGCCCTACCGACTGGCGCGGGAGACCGGTCGCACGGACATCTGCGCCCTGCCTTCGGGCACAAGTGTGCCGCACATGTTTGTCGTCACCTTCATCATCATGCTGCCGATCACGCTCAAGACCGGCGATCCGATCAAGGGTTGGGAGGCCGGATTGACGTGGGTGTTCATTCAAAGTTTTGTCCTCATGATCGGCGGATTCATCGCCCCGATCATCCGCAAGATCACCCCGCGGGCGGCGCTATTGGGCACACTTGCCGGGGTTTCGATCACCTTCATTTCCATGCGACCCGCGTTGGAAATGTTCCTGACGCCGATTATTGGCATCCCGTGCTTTGGCATCATCCTGCTCAGCTGGTTTGGCGGGGTGAAGTATGGCGGCATCCCGGCGGGACTGGTGGCCATCGCCACGGGGACGGTCGTGGCGTGGGGCTCGATGGCGTTTGGTTTGAATTACGGCGGCATGAGTCTCAAGGGACTCACGGATTCGGTGGCGAACTTCGGCTTTCATCTGCCGCTGCCGGCCTTCGGACACGTTTTCGCCGGGTTTGAATTCCTCGGAATCCTGCTGGTCACGGCCATTCCCTTTGGCATCTACGATCTCGTCGAAGCCATCGACAACGTGGAAAGTGCCGCGGTGGCGGGCGACAGTTTCCCGACGACCCGCGTGCTGACGGCCGACGGCGTGATCAGCCTGATTGGCTGCCTGATGGGCAATCCTTTCATTAACGCCGTGTACATCGGGCATCCCGGTTGGAAGGCGATGGGCGGGCGCATCGGCTATTCGGCCGGGACCGGCATCATGGTGATTCTGCTCTGCTGGTTCGGCACCATTTCGGTAATGCTCGCATTGGTTCCGGCCGTCGCGATTCTGCCCATCCTGCTCTACATCGCGATGCTCATCGGTTCGCAGGCGTTTCAGGAAACTCCCAAGAGCCATGCGCCGGCGATCATCCTCTCTCTAGTGCCGCACCTGGCGAATTGGGCCATCACGCTGATCAACGGTGCTCTGGCGGCGGCCGGGACGGTGGTGGCCGCGCTGTCGGTGGAACAATTGGAAGCCCTGGTGGGCAGGATGCGCAACGAAGGCGTGCTCTATCACGGACTGCACGTGCTGGGGGGCGGCTCGATCCTCGGTGGACTGATTCTCGGCGCCGTGGCGGTGTTTGTCATCGAACGTCAGTTCAAGCAAGCCGCCGGATTTGCCCTGACCGGGGCGATCCTGAAGTTCTTCGGGTTCATGCACGGCGAGCGGATCGGCGTGGCCCAGACACCCATCGTGGCGCTGAGTTACCTGATCCTGTCGGCCCTGTTGATCGGTTGTGCCCGGTTCACCGTGGCGATTCCCCGGGTCGCGGAGTCGGCATCGGAGCGCGAACCGCACGCCGCCGGTGTTCCCGGTTGAACGGAGAATCGACGAAAATCTCTGAACTTCGTTGAACAGCCCGTCTCCCGGCGTCCATTTTCCTTCATGCCAAACGATGCTGAGCGGGTAATCAAACTCAACGATTTGTTCCAAGTCTCCGGCTGGCACCACAAGCTGCCGTGGAAGCCCTTTCAAGACGGGGTGGACATCTATCGCCTCTACGGAAATGGGGAATCGGGACCAACGGCCGCGTTGCTCCGGTTTCGTCCGGGGGGACGCGTGCCGTTGCACGAGCACACCGGCTTCGAGCATATCCTGGTGCTCAATGGCTCCCAGGTGGACGAAAACAGCCGGGCCGAGGCCGGTTGCCTGATCATTAATCCGCCGGGATCCAGTCACAG
>JAYTHD010000265.1:0-1070 GCA_043732975.1 Verrucomicrobiota bacterium | reverse complement strand
ATATTTGCAGCTCCAGCGTCATGGCACACCACGGCAACTGGCTGCGGCAGCAATTTGTATTCAGGCACCGGAAAATTTTGCAAAATACAGCATGTCGTAAGGCACGCCTTCGACCAGTTCTTGCTGTTTGCGCTGACCATCAGGTGCCATGCCAGATTTGGCTAACAGGCGCAACATGGGCATGTTGCAAGCCAAGGTGCCGGCAGTGATTTTGCGTATGTGGGGTTGATTCAATAAATGATTCGCCAGCGTAGACCACGCATCTAATCCAAAACCTTTTCCCCAAGCAGATCGATCACCAATCAAAATCCCCATGTCTGCAGTGCCATGCGCGAGTGACGTGTAAGCTGTCATGGTGCCGATCGTGCGCCTTGTTGCGCCATCACGCACTGCGTAAAACGCGTTGGTTGTGCGCTCGAAACTGTCTAGATAACGCTGGCTGCTTTGCTGGTCATGGCGTAAAAAGCGCTGGTTGCTAAAACGCATGGTCACAGGGTCGTTCAACCAGCCGATGTAGGTATCGTTGATATCAACAGCCGTGAATTTCTGCAGTGTCACTTTGTAGCCAGAAATCGTGGTCATGACTTACTTAGAGAATTTGTGGCAAAAACTCAGCAGGTTGAGCCTCAGACTGCTGCTCGCAGGGCATCAAAATTGGCCCAAACTTTTTTGAACGCGCTGACTACCAGCGCAACATCGGCGGGGGAATAGTCGTTCAGACAAATGTTCAGGCTCATGAATGTTTCTGCATGCAGGTGCTCGGCTACAGGACAAATCCCCTTTTCGTAAGTCACATCCCGCCCACAATAAGGTGAATTCCACGGGAAGCCCTTCGTGCCGTAGGCAATGCGCTGTTGAAACATTGGGTACAGGTGTACGTTTTGGTAGCCACTGCCAACGCCTGGAACGCCTTCTGCTTTGAGGGCAGCAACGATTTTCTCCCTCGATAAGCCCAATGCTGTCGTGTCCAATGTCAGACCATAAATATAGTAAACATGGGTACAACCGTCGCTGACTTTTGGCGTGGCTAAACCTAAAAGTGCACCGAGTCCAGCGTCAAGCTCAGCCGC
>JAYTHD010000264.1:0-6806 GCA_043732975.1 Verrucomicrobiota bacterium | reverse complement strand
GGCGAAGCCGCCACCCGAACCGCGGACCGATTTCACCAATCCAGCCCGAGCCAGACTCTGGAAGATCTTCCCGAGAAAACTGACAGGAATGTCCTCTTCCGAGGCGATGGTCTCCAGCAGCACCAATTCCCCGAACGGTCGACGCGCCAACGCCAACAATCCGAGAACTCCATACTCACTGGCTCGTGTGATTTGCATTTTTAAACCGGACTAAAATTATCCGGATGGAACATCCTAGGTGGCCCGGCCCGGCTCGCAAGCGGATTAAAGACTCTTTTAGTCTGGTTTGTCTGAAGTGTCCTTCATTGACGTCTTTTTATCGAAGCCGGGGGTCGGTTGGTCGTCCATTGCGTCATGATTCGCTGGATCCGCGGGCTCTTCGCCGCCGCCTTTTTCCTCCGGTCGGCGGCGGCGGACCGTCCCCGATACGACTGGCCTTTTCCGGAAAGTCCGGGCAAGAAAGGGCTGCAGGTCCAGATGGTCGATGATGCCCTCGCTTTGGGCGTCCAACACGCGGCGTTGAACCTGAATCTGGCCCAGTTGGTGGATTTGGCTGGAGCGCCTGGCAGTCCGGCGTGGACCAACGACCTCCGGGTCTTTCATTTTCGCCCGGATTATCTCGGTCAGATGGACCGGCAGGTCCGCAGCCTGTCCGAGGCCGGCGCGGTGGTGTCGATCATCCTCCTGGCGTACCAAAGTGGACAACTCCCATTGGACGCCTTGTTGCTCCATCCGGACTACAGCCGCGAGTGCCCCAATCATCTCGGTGCCTTTAATAATCGGACACCCGAGGGACGTGCCTGGTTGACCGCGGCCATCCAATTCCTGGCCGAACGGTGGTCGCGTCCTGATCGCCAGTACGGGCGGGTCGCCAACTGGATCGTCGGCAACGAAGTGAACTCCCACTGGTTTTGGGCCAATTGTGGACGGGTGACCCTCGGCCAGTTTGCCGACGACTACCTGCAGGTGATGCGTCTGGCCCAGGACGCCGTCCACAGCCAGTCGGCCAACAGCCGGGTGTATGTCTCGCTGGAGCACCATTGGAACATCCGGTATCCGGGCGGCGACGATCATCAAGCTTTTCCGGGCCGCGAATTCCTGGACTACTTTGCCGCCCGGGCACGCGCCGGGGGGGATTTTGCCTGGCACCTGGCCTTTCATCCCTACCCGGAGAATCTCTTCGAACCGCGTACCTGGAAGGACATCTCGGCCACCACCAACGTGCTGACCACGCCGAGGATCACCTTCAAAAATTTGGAATTGCTCCCGGAATACCTGCGGCGATCCGAGCTGCTGTTTCAGGGTCGGCCCCGGCGAATCCTTTTAAGCGAGCAGGGATTCCACACGCCGGACGGTGCTGACGGCGAAGCGGTCCAGGCGGCCGCCTACTGTTATGCGGTGCGCAAGGTGGCGGCGCTGCCGGGCATCGATGCCTTCATCCTGCACCGTCATGTGGATCACGGCCAGGAAGGCGGCTTGCGCCTGGGGCTTTGGAGTCGTGATATGGCCAGTTCCAACCCCGCGCAACCCCAACGGAAAAAGCCGATTTACGAGGTCTTCCGAGCGGCCGGGACGTCGGCTGAGGATGCGGCTTTCGCATTTGCCCTGCCGATTATCGGCTGGACCAATTGGTCGCAGATGGAGGTCCGTCGTCCGCAATAATTCGCCGGTGACGCCTCATGTTTTGCCTTTTGCGCCCGCTCGTTTCTCGCTAGTTAATGGCCCGATGTCATCCCCTGCTTTCGATCTCACTGAATGGATTGCGGACCGGGCACCGCGCGTGGACGCGGCCTTGAATCGTTATCTGCCGAAGGCGACGGCCAAACCGGCGACCATTCACCAGGCCATGCGGTACTCGCTGTTTGCGGGCGGCAAACGCATGCGGCCGGCTCTCGTCCTGGCCGCCGCGGAAGCCTGTGGCGGGTCGCTGGCCGCGGCGTTTCCCCACGCCGCGGCCGTGGAATGCATCCACACCTACTCACTCATCCACGACGATTTGCCGGGGATGGACAATGACGATCTGCGCCGCGGGAAACCGACCAACCACAAGGTTTATGGCGAGGGCATGGCGATTCTGGCAGGCGATGGCCTGCTCACTTGGGCGTTTGAGATTCTAGCACAGGCCGAAACCACCCAGCGCTACGGCACGCGGGACTACATTCTGGAACTGGCTCGCGCGGCCGGTTCCCAGCAACTGATTGCCGGTCAGGTGGCGGATTTGGAGGGCGAAGGGAAGCCGCTCACGGCCGCGCAGTTGCGCTACATCCACGAGCGCAAGACCAGTGCCCTGCTCCGTTGCTCCGTCCGGCTCGGCGGCATGAGCGCCAATTGCACGGCGGCGCAACTCGAAGCCCTCAGCGATTTCGGCTACCTCGTCGGCCTCGCCTTTCAGGTCATTGATGACATCCTCGACGTGACCCAGTCCTCGGAAAAACTGGGCAAGACCGCCGGCAAGGATGAGAAGGCGCAGAAGGCCACCTATCCCCGCATCGTGGGACTGGAGAAATCCAAAAAAATTGCCGCCACCTTGACCCGCAAGGCGTTTGCCGCGCTCCAGCCCTTCCAAGGCAGGGCGTCGGCCCTCGAGGCACTGGCCCAATACCTGCTAGAGCGGCAGCATTGAGGTTCGCGGGCCGACCGCGCAGGCACTACGAAGCCGCGGCACGTCATTTCCAATTCCATTGCTCCCATGAAACTTTCAGATCTGCATCTCGGACAGTGCGTCTCACACCCGCAATACGGCGAGGGCGTCGTCAAGGCGATCAATGAGTACGCGGCGGAAATCCAATTCAATGACGGTCGCAAGCCGATTGATCCCGCCGCCGCGGGATTGGTTCCGTCCGAGGCCATGGCTTCCCTGAGCGGGCTCTCCGTGCCCCTCGCCCAGATCATCCGCGAGACGGTCGAATCCATGGTCGACCGCCTGGGGATCGAGAAGCCGGAAGCCGCGGTCGATGAACTCGGCAAGCGCTGGCGCAACGGTCGGATGGTCCTGCATTCGGCCGATCCCACGCTGCAACCCAAGGAGGTGGAATTGGAGCAGTTCTTTCACAAGCTGGTGATGATGCGCAACCAGCTCCGCGTGCTGGAACAGAAGGTCAATGCGCACGAAACCTTGAGCAGTGCGGAGAAGTTCGACTGGCACCAATACATCACCCGCTGTTATGGCTCCATGACGACCTTCAATTCGCTGTTCAAGGATAAGGAATCCCACTTTTGACCCATGCAGGCCGGTTACCACCGACCTGTGACGCCCGCATGATCCGCTCGTACGCTTTTACCACGGCCGGCAAGCTCCACACGCAGGACATCGACATCTTTCTGATGCCCAGTCTGCTGGCGGACACGAATTTGTTTCTGTGGGTCGACCTGGAAGGCTCCTCCGCGGAGGAGGCGAATCAGATCCTCGGCGGCGTGTTTCACTTTCACCAATTGAGTATCGACGACTGCATCCACGACAGCGCGTCACCGAAGGTCGATGCCTATGATCCCAAGGAGGACGACCGCTTTGCGGCGTATCTCTTCATGGTCATCCACGCGGTGGACTACAATCGTGCGGACGGCGTCTTCGCCACCAGTGAGCTTAATTTCTTCCTGGGACGGAATTTCCTCGTCACCTACCACGATCTGCCGCTGCGGAGCATCACCCAGGTGGAGGACCGCTGCGTGAAGACGGGCGGGCTCGTCGCGCGGGCGCCCGACCGGGTTGCCCACGCGCTGCTCGATGCCCTGGTGGACAACTACAAACCCGCCCTGGAGGAATTGAGCGAGGAGATCGCCGGACTGGAGGACCTGGTGCTCAAGTTTCCCATCCCGTCCAACCTGGAACGCGTCCTCGCGGTGAAGAAGGAGGTGCAGCACCTCCGGAAAATCATCGGTCCGCAACGGGAGGTCCTGGCGCGGTTTGCGCGCGGTGAATTCAAAGTGATCCGTCCGCATCTGGTGCCGTATTACCGCAATGTCTATGAGGCGTTGTTTCATATCTCGGAACTGGCCCAATCTTATACGGAGTCCCTCTCGGGGATTCTGCAGACCTATCTCAACGTCGCCGCCAACCAGCAGGGGGAGGTCGTCAAGGTGCTGACGATGATCACCATCATCACCACGCCGGCGACGATCATTGCCAGCTGGTACGGCATGAATTTCAAGTCCATGGGCGAGCTGGAGTGGACGCACGGTTACGGGTTTGTCATCGTGCTGACGATGATCACCACCCTGGGAACCCTGCTTTATTTCAGGCGGAAACGCTGGTTATGAAACGCCGCAGTCCCGGGGTGCCGCGCCCGTCGCCGGTACGATCCTCCTTCCTCGACAAGGTCCTGGGACGGATCGGCCGGTTGGATCAGGAGGGATTGCAAACGGTGATCCAGCGTCTCGCGCGGGAGCGGGAGTTTCTGGAAACGCTTTTCAATACAATCGAGGACGGCGTGATCGTGACGGATGAAGGCGAAAACATTGTCTATTTCAACGCGGCGGCCGCGCGCCTGATCGGTCTGCCGGCGACCGGCGTGGAGGGGGAACCGGTTCGGAAATTTCTTCCCGAGCTGGACGGGATCATCCTGGGATTGCGCGACCGGCAGGGCTATGGCCCGGTGCGGCACGAATTTGAAATTCATTATCCGCGATCCCGTTACCTGCGGCTGTTTGCCGCGCCGCTCGATGGTCAGGCGCAGGGCAGCAGCGGGCTGGCGTTGATCCTGCACGACGCCACCGAGGCCCGGCAGCAAACCAGCGAGGCCATTGAGTCGGAGAAAGTCCACGCCCTCACCCTGCTCGCGGCGAGCGTCGCGCACGAGTTGGGCAATCCGCTCAATGCCCTGCACATCCACCTGCAGTTGATGGAACGTGAAGTGCGCAAGTTGCGGGTGCCGGCGGAGGGCGCAGTCGATCCCGACGAACTCAACACCCGGGCGGATCGCCTGGAGCAATTCCTCGGCGTGGCCCGCGGCGAGATCGGCCGCCTGGATTACATCATCACGGAGTTTCTCCAGGCGATGCGTCCCACGGCCCCGCGTTTTCAGCAGGTTTCACTGCACGGTGCCGTGGAGGCGACGCTCCGGCTGTTGCGACCGGAGTTGGAAAACCGGCGCGTCGAGGTGATCGAGAATCTCGCTCCCCGGCTGCCGGAGGTGCGACACGATCCCGCCCAGGTGCAGCAGGTGCTGGTGAATCTGATCAAGAATGCCATGCAATCGATGACGGCCGGCGGGCGGCTCACGCTGGCGTCGGGTGCGACAGCCGACGCGGTGTGGTTGTCGGTGGCCGACACGGGCTGCGGCATTCCGCCCGATCAATTGAACCGGATCTTCGAGCCCTTTTTCACCACCAAGAAGAAGGGCACCGGGCTGGGACTGATGATCGTGCAACGCATCATCCAGGCCCACGGGGGCCACATCGAACTGGACAGTTCCCTCGGGCACGGCACCACCTTCAAGCTCTGGTTCCCGCTGCTGAATCGTCCGCCCGTTCTGCTGGAGGGCACCACCCGGACGCCTCGACCGAAGGCGGCTTAGATCGCCGGAACCAACGTTTTCCTGCGGCAGGCCGACCCCCAAAGGCCGTCCCCGGGACATCGACCTTCCCGAAAGCAATCGGCATTCCAGCTGGGTCCGGTGGGAAACACCGGACTCATCGTCGGAAACCCAGCGACCCCCAGCCCTCCGTCATTCAGCGGGCCGCGGTGGGTTGTATTTGCCCCTCAGGCAATCCGACCAATGCGCCAGAAAGAATCGCTTTTCCACCGGCAGCAAGGTCGGGGCCCGACCCAGGATCGGCCGCAATGCCGTGCTCATCTGCAAGACCACGAGCAGGAAGATGCCGACCCAAATGAAAAACACCCCGGGGTTGCGGGATTGCATGCGTCGGAAGCCAGTGTAAAGGAAGCGGACTCCAAATCCCAGGCCCACCCCCCAGAACAGCAGATGTAGAAATCCCATCCACGCCAGCGAATCCGTGCTCTGCCCAAAGAGCCAACCCACCGGACCGAAGCCCACCAACAGGACGCCGACCAAGGCCATCATTCCCATCAAGAGGCCGGCGATCTGACCCACTTTCGCGTTCGCACCGCTCAAGCAGGCGAAGATGTAGAGACTGGGCAGGCAGATGATTCCCGCGATAAACAATCCGCCGGTGATTTTCAAGGGCGCCGCCCAAAGTTGTTCGTGTCCGCTGAACGTGCCGACCACGACGCCGTATACCGTCAGGCACCCCAGAGCGAGGGCGGCCAACCAAGCCGCCAGACGGGTGCCACCGGGGAGGCCGAGATGGTGCACGACCCGGCGCGGCGAACGCAGCAGGGCGTTCAAGACAAGCGTGAATGTGGTGATGGGTTGCTTCTCTTCCTCGGTCAGTTCCGATTCTCCTGCCGGAATCGGCGCCGCGTAGCGCTGCGGTTGGACCAATCCGGGCATCGGCGGGGGTGGCCTCGTCGGTGCGTTTCCGGGCGGAGCCACCGCTTCAGCCGGGGGTGGAGTCGGTTCATTGGGTGGGTTCATCGACGGCTTCCTTTCAATGTTTTGAGTTCAATGGTGCCGCTCGGATCCGCTAGTGGGACGCGAGCATGAAATTGTTCCAAAGGGCCTCGAAGAAACCACCCCGCAGCGGCTGTGCCCGCAGGAATTCCACGGCCAGCGTGGGCGACCCGAAGAAGGGCCGAAATATCCAGGTCAATTGGGTGCCCAGAAGAAAATTGCCGGCCAACCAGCCGAGCAGTACCCGGCGCGCCACTCCGGGAGAAGGGGACAGTGCGTAGAGTAACTGCAACAAGCGCAGGTTGGCCGCAATGCCGGCGAAGGCGATCACGCCGA